>JABWCQ010000009.1 GCA_013360195.1 bacterium | reverse complement strand
TGGGGTCACGAGAGCGGGCCGTATCATCCGACGCTAAATCCAACCGGTCAAGGCGACACGCTGCTCAGCGATTCCGTGACGTTCATTCCGTGGCTGACCGCACCACCCGATACGACCCAACCGTCCGCAATCAGACCTGAGCCCGTCCGACCCGTCGTCGGAACGTGGGATTTGCAAGCTGTTTTCCCAAATCCATTCAATAATGCGTTCACCCTGTCGCTTGCCGGATTCACGGGGAATGCATTCCGTCTCGCGATGCACAACGTTCTCGGTCAGGAAGTCGCCGAACTGTATTCCGGTCCAATGCTTGGCGGAAGCTATTCGTTCACGGTCTCCGCCGAACTTGCCAGCGGCATCTACTTCATCGTTGCACACGATGACCTCGTCACCGAGTCTATCAAAGTTGTGCTGTTGAAATAACATCAAGTGACTTTAAAACTATAGAAAACCCCGGCTCATCGCCGGGGTTTTCATGTCTGAAGAGTCAGCACGAAGTTGTATTTACTGCTCTAAAATCTGTCGCGGTTTTTGACCTTTGCTCGACAGCGCGTAAGAGAGTGCCTCGATTTCGATGGCCATGTTTTCATTACGAACTGCAACACCTTTGGGAACGAGAATGGATGTGGGTGCGAAGTTCAGAATAGCGCGAATCCCGGCATCCACAAGCTGATCAACGACCTTTTGTGCGGCAAGGGCGGGAACTGCCACAACGGCGATTTTGATGTTCTCGGCTTCAATGACCTGTTTCGCCGTGGCAAAGTCCCGAACGACATGCTCACCGACCATTTGTCCGACTTTTTGCGGGTCGCTGTCAAAGACGACTTTAATCATGAAGCCCTGCTCAGCGAATTGCTTGAAGTGCACAAGAGCGGTGCCGATATTTCCGACACCGACCAAACAGACGTTCCACGTGCGGTGAAGTCCGAGAATTTTGCTGATAGCGCGATGGAGATCCACGACACTGTAGCCAAGTCCCCGCCGTCCGAACGCGCCGAAAAAGGACAGGTCCTTGCGAACCTGCGCCGCCGTCAGATTGTTCAATCTCCCGATTTCGTCAGAGGAGATGGTTGTCTTTTCAGCACTCAGCGCATTCTGCAGTGTGCGATAGTATTTTGACAGCCGCTTGACCGTCGCGTCGGACACATGATTGGTCGACTTCGACTGTTTTGCGTCGGCGGCGTTTTTTCTTTTCTTTTTCGGTGCTCTGCGAGTTTTCTTCGCCAGTTTCTTTGCAGCTTTCTCTGCAGCCATGTTACTTCCTTACATTGCTCCTTTGCCCGAGATCACTGCCGCCACGGTGCGCAGCAGGATGCGTATATCCAGCCACAAGCTCCAATTCTCGACGTAATATAAATCGTACGCGGTGCGCTCTTCAATGGTCGTTTCGCTGCCGCGCAATCCGTTCACCACCGCCCAGCCGGTTAAACCGGACTTCACGCGGTGACGGTCGAGATAATTGGGAATGTACTCCGCGAATTTGTTGACGAATTCCGGACGTTCGGGACGCGGTCCTACCAATGACATGTCGCCGCGCAGAACGCTCCAGAATTGCGGTATTTCATCGAGCGACCAGCGGCGCAGAAATTTTCCGACACGCGTCACGCGGGGGTCGCCGCGCACCGCCCACACCGCACCGGTCTTGGCTTCGGCGTCGGTCCGCATGGAACGGAATTTAATCATATCGAATTCGTGGCCGTCCATGCCGACACGCCGTTGCCGGTAGAACAGCGGTTTGCCGCTGTCAATCAGCACAGCGACTGCAATCAGCGCATAGAGCCACGAGAACACGAGCAGGAAAAGCGCCGAAAATGTGAAGTCCATGATGCGCTTGGCGACATATCCCCAACCTGCCATCGTGAGCGTCTTCAGCTTCAGCACCGGCTTGCCGCCGATTTCCGTAACCACAACGCGCGAACGTGTGACATCCATTGCGGGCGGCACATACAGAAGCTCAAGCGGCGTTCCCTCCGCGGCCTTGACGACATCGCCCATGAGCGCTTCTTCATCGCTTGACGGTGCAAGCATCACCGCGTCGAGTTCGTGCTCCTGCCAAAGATTGCGAAGCATCTGCACTTCACCCAGGCTTGGCCCATCGGGCACGGGTGACTTTCCGAGTGCTCCGACAAGCTCATAACCGCGAGCGAGTTGGTGGTCAAGATTTTCCCACAAACGCGCCGCTTCAATACCAGTTCCCCACACGGCGATGCGCTGCACGCCGATGCCGCGATTGAACAACGAGCGTCGCATCCGCTGATACACCGCACGCGCGATGACAAGTGATGGAACCATGAGCGCGACGGTCAGCAAAAACACCAGCCGCGAGTAGCTGAACTCCCGGTAGAAAAAGATGCCCGCCATCACCAGACCCATCGAGAGAATAGATCCCCGGATAATGCGGCCGATTTCACGGTCGAGCGGGCTGGCTGTTTCCGTCTGATAAAGGCCTGACGACCACCCGATGACAACATACGTCAAACCGAGAATCGCGCCAAACGAGAGATATTCGACCGCGCTGGGCACCCAATAGGAGTGGAAGACTTCATAGACGGGACCGAAGAAGCGAACATAAAAGGCAAGCAGCGAAGCCATCAGGACCGCGAAGAAGTCCATGACGCTTCCGGCCATGGGCAGCCAGAAGCTGGACAACAGTGAACGCTTGCGAGTTGACCCGGCGATACCGTGCTTGTAGCTCATGTCCTGTTTGCGTTTCACGTTCATTCCCGGTTCGCTGTCAATTATCTGCACACCTGCGCATGCCACTTGCCCACGGCACGAAACGTCTCCTGCGCAGCATGAACAGCCTGTTCAAATTCCACTTCGCTCAAATCAAGCGAGTCAAGCCAGCCTTTGAACCGCATCCAGTTGGGACGAGTTTGACCGTTGTCGAGGTTCAGAAATGCGGCTCCGTTGTCCGGACCGACTCCGATGTTACCGCGCACGGCATGAGCGATGAAGGCGTTGCCGTTGCGCGAGCCGCGCCGGACATACTCGACACCGGCGAGCTCCGCGACCGATTTGATACGCGGAAAATCGTATGGAACTTCAAGTCTTTCACGCGACCCAGTGAGCAGCTCAATATCCCGCTCGCACAGCATCGCCGCGTCGACATGTTCCGCAAAGTAGCCGGTCTCCTTCAAGTCCGTGCGCAATCCGAATTCGTGCACTGCGCCGAGCACGGCTCGCTCGAAACCATATGCGGACTTGAGGAACAGTATGTACGCGTCGCGATATTGTGTTCTTTGAGCATCCGCGTCCGCGTCGTCAGCGCGAACCTTCGTTACGATGCGCCGGTTAATCTCAGAGCCATGTTCAACTTCGTGGTGCAGGGCATCGGTGGCTTCCTTCAGCCGGGTTGAGAGCAACCCGTGCCGTGACTCGGCAACCCCCATATCCGCAACCGTAACTTCAGGCAATGTGTGCACAGTTCTCCCCTGTGTTCTGATTTCGATAATTAAACGTCCGTATCCAATTCCATTTCGCCGTCGTCTTCCTCGTTGACGATTTTCGCGACGTCGGCGACTTTATCTCCGTTATCCAGTTTTATGACGCGTACGCCTTGAGTGACGCGACTCATCGTACGAACATCCTTCACGCTCTGGCGAATCACGACACCCTGCTCGGTAATGATAATCAGGTCGTCGTTATCTCCGACTTCCTTCATCGCAACCATTCGACCGGTCTTGTCGGTGGTTTTAAGCGCAAGCACGCCGCCCGCACCGCGTTTGGTCAAGCGGTAATCCGAAACGTCGCTGCGCTTGCCGTAACCCTTTTCGGTAACGGTGAGAATCGTCGAATCTCCGCGCACCACAATCATGCCGACGGCGTCAATACCGGGCTTGAGCAGCACGCCGCGTACGCCGATGGCTGTTCGTCCCATCGCACGCACGTCGCTTTCATTGAAGCGCACGGCCTTGCCTTCCGTCGTGCCGATAATGACTTCATTGCTTCCATCGGTCAATGCCGCGTCAAGCAGCTCGTCGCCGTCTTCGATGTTGATGGCGATAATGCCGTTTGAGCGCGGATTTGAGAATTCGGACAGCGCCGTTTTCTTGACCGTGCCGCGCTTCGTGCACATCAAGACATAACGGTCATCGGCAAACTCCTTGACAGTGACATAGGCGCGTACTTTCTCTTCCGCGCTGCGTTCAATCAGATTGACGAGCGCCTTGCCGCGAGTTCCGCGGCCCATCTGCGGAATCTGATAGACTTTCAGCCAGTAGCACTTTCCTCTGTCCGTGAAGAACAAAATGTAATCGTGAGTCGAGGCAATAAACAGCGTCTCGACCCAGTCGTCGTCCTTTGTCGTCGCGCCCTGTGAACCTCTGCCGCCGCGGCCTTGCTTGCGGAAACCTGACACCGGGAAGCGCTTGACATAACCGGAGTGCGAAATCGTGACCACCATTTCTTCCGGTGCGATGAGGTCTTCGATGGTGACTTCGGCTTCATCCTCAACAACTTCGGTGCGCCGCTTGTCACCGTACTTTTCCTTGATCTCTTCAAGCTCCGTGCGCACAACTTCCAGCCGCAGATGACGGTTCTCGTCTTTAGCCAGCGGCTCCAGCTCCGCAATTTTTGCCTTGACTTCCCGAATTTCGTCGGCCAGCTTCTGCCGTTCGAGTCCGGTCAGTCGGGCCAATCGCATATCGAGAATGGCTTTCGCCTGCTTTTCCGATAGTCCGAAACGATCGCGCAGCTCCATGCCCGCGACTTCCGGTGACGACGCCGCGCGAATAATGCTGATGACTTCGTCAATATGATCAACGGCAATCTGGAGTCCTTCCAGAATATGCAGTCTGTCGAGCGCCTGCTGCAGTTCAAAGCGCACGCGTCTGAGCGTCACCTCGTTGCGGTGTTCGAGGAACTCGGAGATCATCTCGCGCAGCGTCAGCACACGCGGCACGCCGTGGACAAGCGCCAGCATGATTACGCCGAAGGACTCCTGCATCGGCGTGTGCTTATAAAGCGCTGCCATCACCACTTCCGGTACAGCCTCACGCTTGAGTTCGATGACCAGCCGCATGCCGTCGCGATCGGATTCATCACGAATGTCCGCGATTCCTTCAATCTTCTTCTCGTTCACCAAATCGACAATTCGCTCGATTAAGCGAGTTTTGTTGACCTGATAGGGAATTTCACTGACGACGATTTTGGTGCGGCCGCTGGCTTTCTCCGGCTGTTCAATGCTCGCCTTAGCGCGCACGACGATTTTTCCGCGACCGGTCAGATAGGCGTCGCGAATACCTTGCTTGCCGAAGATGATGCCGCCGGTCGGAAAATCCGGTGCTGTGACATGCTGCATCAAGTCGGCGCTGCTCAGCGTCTCGTTCGCAATCATGGCAATCGCCGCGTTGCAGACTTCGATCAGGTTGTGCGGCGGAATGCGCGTCGCCATTCCGACCGCAATGCCGTCTGATCCGTTGACCAGCAGATTCGGAATTTTTGACGGCATGACGGACGGAATCATAATGGACTCGTCGTAGTTCGGAACGAAGTCCACCGTATTTTTGTCAATATCGGACAGCATTTCCTCGGCAATGCGGTTCATGCGTGCCTCGGTGTAACGCATCGCCGCTGCACCGTCGCCGTCTACGGAGCCGAAATTACCCTGACCGTCCACGAGCGGATAGCGCAGGCTGAAGTCCTGCACCATGCGCACCAGCGTGTCATAGATCGCCGCGTCACCGTGCGGGTGATACTTTCCCATGACGTCGCCGACGATACGCGCGCATTTCTTGTACGGGCGTCCGGCACCGAGACCGAGTTCCAGCATGCCGTAGAGAATGCGGCGGTGCACCGGTTTCAGTCCGTCACGAACGTCCGGAAGCGCACGCGACACAATCACGGACATGGAGTAATTGATGTACGAAGATTTCATTTCATCTTCGACATTTACGGGGATGATCCGTGAGTCGCCGTTCCCGTTTCCGTTCAACGGAAGATCAAGTGTTTCTTTGTCGGACATGTGTTAGGTGTGTGATTTTCTGCATAATGTTGGCCGCGTATCGGATTCCGGTCGCGCTCTTACGTTCCTTCCAGGTGCTGATACCATCCAAATCCCTCGGCGGTCAGCTCTTTGGTGCGCATGACAATCTGTCCGGTGTGATAGGAGAAGTGCTCGACGACGTGGTAGATATCCTTCATCAGCACGTACTCCATATTCTGGATTACTCGCTTCTCCAGCAGCTGCGCGGGATCAAATCGCTCGAGCACGTCGCAGGCCTCGTTGACCGTAATTTCGAGGTCGGACAGCAGCACGCCTTTCGTCGGCGTGAGCATATCGTCGTAGTGAATTTGGAATTCCTTCGAGCGAGTGCGGACGTCCGGTTTTCCCCCGCAGCCGGAAATAATGTGCTGCCGGACATTTCCCGCCAGATGCAGGAGCAGGTTGCCGATCGAGTTGGACGCTGGATTGGGACGCCACCAGATCTGTTTGTCATCAAGCCGGTTGACGGACTCCTCAATCTTGCCGTAAAACTCGCGCAGGAAATTTCTGCTCGTTTCCAGAAAGAACTCGCCGTGAGCGTGATTCATGACTGCCCCCTAATTTCGCGCTTAATAATCGAAAGCGTCTTTTTCCTGTTTGCCGCCCGACGGTTCGAACCGGAAATTGGAGTATATCTCCTTGCCGTCCACATAGGTATAAACTCCGATGGAGCTCTTGTTGCCCGGCAGCACTTCAACCAGCCGGTTGTACGCGCATTCTGCCGCGCGAATCATGTTGGCATAACCCTTTTGCTCGAACAGGTTACGCAAATGTGCGAGAATCTGCTGCTTGTTCTTGGACTCGGCAATCGCCTTTTCAAACGCGTCCCAGTTGACCTCTTCGACCTTCTGCCACCCGCGCTTCACTTTTGCATCAGACATGTTATCGTCAATCCCGCTTGCTTACTTGTTCTTTTTTGCTTCTTTGGCAGCACGCTTGGCTTCCTTCTTCTCCAGCTTGTGCTCTTTCTTGTCCATCTTCAATTCTTTTTCGCGCAGTCTGTGGTCCTTCTGCTCAACCTTATTCCGCTTCAGCTCAAGTTTGGCTGCTTTCAATCTTCCTTCGAGGTCGGCGATTTCCTGCTTCAGCTCAAACTCACGTTTTTCAAGGGCTGTGCCCTCTTCGCGTAACGCGCGTCGGCGCGCCTCGAGTGAGTCGGCATTTGCTTCAAGAATTGCCTTCTGATCCTGCGGCGGCGGAGTGGTGTCCTGCGCAAAATTCTGCGACACTCCGGCAAACAGCAACGCCGCGAATAACAACGTGTACAACGATTTCATCATAAACTCCTTCTGTTTCTTGGGTATCGCGCACGGTGTGCGGTCAGCCCGATCTTTCTTTATCCGGAAAATCGCGCGACAGACCCGAGCGAAAATCCGTTACCATGACAAACACCTTGCGGTGCAGCTCTTCCAGTTCGCCGCTGCGCCGTGCCATGTCACCAAAAGTTTTTTCCAATTCGACCAGCGACGGAAACTCCATCGTGATGTGAAATTCCCCCAGTTCGTTCGGCCCGAAACCGAGCTTGCGCCGCGTCAGCCGCCACGCGCTCATATCACCTGATTTGACGAGAAACTCCATCAGCGCGCGCACGTTTTCGGCAAACTCGAGGTCCCGCCGCGACTCCTTCAGGTTGCACCAGACGTGGTAGATGTTCATCTTCTCACAACCGGATTCTTCTCCCGCGCCGTTCCCAGCTTCGCCATCACTGCTCCTCCAATCGCCCATCTGACGGCTCCGTCCACGATATTCACAAGCACATATCCCGTCGGAAACACATACCATATCCACTGTTCAAGCTGCACGACCGCCATGCCCACTGTTCCGGCAATCGTTACGAACAGCACTTTGCCGCCGAATGTCAGTCCCGGAACAGCCGCCAACAGCCATAGCAAGACGAACGACATGAGCACCAGCACAATGAAATCCAGAATCATCGGCATCGCCATTCCGGCCATTCCTTCGCGTGCGATCGCCATGAACACAACCGGACCCTTCGCGCTCTTTTCCCACGACTCTGCTTCGCGCCGAGCGCGTTCTTCGTCCGTAATTCCTTCTTCCATCGCGCCCGCCATCGGCGACACGTAAATTCCCGAATGCGGTGCCTCTGTCATCAGCACTTCCGCTACCAAATCTTCATCGCGAAACGAGTTGTAGTTCGCGTTGTGCCACGGCAGCAGCATGTGTGACATGGCGCCCCAAACGAACATTGCCAATCCCGCAAGAACTCCAGCCAGAATGAATCGGGTTCCCATGCTGACCTCCTTTGGAGGATATAGTTTTACCAGCCCATGCGCTTGCGCAGCGCGAGTATGTGTGCCGTGTGATGTCTGCCGTGCCAGGCGGAGTAGGCGAGCAGATAGTCAATCGCCTCTTCGCCGCGCGCGAAGTGAATATACTTCCGCTCAAAGTCCGCAGGACTCATCGCCTCCAGAATCGCAACCCAGCGCACATGCAATCCTTCCAGCAGCATCAGCGCGGAATCTACCGGCGACTTCGTGTCGGCAAGCTTCAGCCATTCATCGTCGTTGTACCCCATGAACCGCGGACACTCTTCCGTCAGAGCATGCTTCGTTCTGCTGTAGAAAATGAGGCTCGCGTCCGTCAGATGATGCACAACCTGTCTGACCGTCCATCCGCCCTCGCGATAAGGCGTGTCGAGCTGCGCGTCGGTCAGCCCGGCAATCGCGTTCCCAAGTTCAAACGGCATCTCGCGAATCAGCTCAATTCGCTCGCGACGCTCCGCCGCCGTGGCAGCTCCGTTATACTGGAACTTGCCAATCGGGTATTTCAGTTCTTCCATGTCTCACCATCCCATCCGTTCGCGCAGCTTCGTGATGTGCGCGATGTGATGTGTGCCATGCCACGAATATAACCCGAGCAGCCATTTGATGTCCAGGTCCTGTCCAGGCCGCTCGGGATGTGTCATCCGGCGATCAAACTGCTCCGGAGTCAGTTTTTCAAGCAGCAATATCCACTTCTCGTGAATCGCCTCGAGCAGCTTTAGGGAAACTTCCGGCTCAAGAAATCCGTCCGGGGTGTTGACCCAATTGGTCTGATTGTAGGGCCGGATTTCGTAGTTGTCTTCGGTCAAAGCGAACTTGGTGCGCATGTAAGCGTTCAGATGTGAATCGGAAATATGGTGCACAAGCTGCCGCACCGTCCAGCCGCCTTCGCGATAAGGTGTGTCGAGCTGCCGGTCATTCAGCCCCGCGATAGCCGCGCGCAGCTTGTTCGGCTGTTCGCGCAAAACGGCGATGCTCTCCGCGCGCTCCGCGGCCGTTGCAGGCCGCTTTCCGTCAAACTTTCCAATCGGATACTTCAGCAGTTCGATGTCCACGATTACTTCTTCTTTTTCTTGTGTTGGGCGATCAGTGTTGCGATTGATTCCGGCATTTCGCGGCAGGTGCAATGCTTCGCGTGCTCGATATGCCATTCGACACGTTCGTCGAGTGTCGGATTCTTCGGCATCTTGTGTGCCAGATGCCACTCTTTGTTTATCTTGCCCGTTTCCTTACCATCTTTCGCCGAGCCACTTCAAGCTTTCGTCATATCGCCACTGCGTGTTGAAATGCCCGCCTTCAAATTCTTCGTGCGTGTGCGCGACCTCGGCTTCAATCAGCCGTGTTGACAATATCCGCGCACCCCACTGCAAATGAAACTCATCGCTGATGCCGCAATCGATGTAAACTCCGGAAAGTCTCTTCAAGTTCTCGATAATTCTCTCGTCACCTGCCATGCGCACGGGATCGTGCATCAGCCAGCGCTCCCAGACATCTTCGCGGATTTCCCCGGTTTGCAGGTCGAACGGATAATCAAACCCGTACGGCGAATCGGGATTGGGCGAATAACAAGCCGACATCGCGGTGATGTTGACCGCTTCGTTTGCCACGCGCTTGCGTTGATTACCGTAAAGCGCGATCATGTCTTTCGGCGAGGCGTGTTTGCGCAATTCCTTCAGCGCGTTTGGAAACTCCGGCAGGTAGCCGTAGTCGAAATAGCAATCCCCCGAATGCATGATACACCAGCCGAAGATCTCCGGATGCCGCGCCGCCAGCACGAATGCACCGTAGCCGCCCGAAGACTTCCCCATCACGACCGTCTTCTCCGGCGACAGCCCGGCGTGAAACTCGCGCCGCATCCACGGCACAAGCTCGCCGCACACATAATCCTCGTAGTCACCCGTCGCCGACGAGTTGATGTATTGCGCTCCGCCAAGTCTTGTAAAGCAATCCGGCATCAGCACCACACACGGCGGAATAACTTTCTCGTTTATCAGCCGCTCAATTCTGACCGGCAGCGGCTCCAGCCACGCGCTCCAGTTGATGTGCGTCAAGCCGCTGCCTGTGAATCCCGACAGTACCACCAGCAGCGGATATTCACCGCTCTTTGAAAATCCTTCCGGCAAATAAACCGGAGTTTCGCGTACGAAGTCGTCGCCGAGCGGATTGCCCTCAAGGCACCGCGAGCGAAACTCCTCTACGATAACTTGTCCGCGAGTTTTCATTTCAAGAGCACAAGCTTCGAGACTCGTCGCGATTCCCCCGCATTCAGCACGGCGAAATAAACTCCGCTTGGTTGTGCGTTTGCACTCCAATGGACAACATGCTCACCCGCATTGCGAACACCATCCACAAGCGTTGCCACCTCGCGGCCTGTTATATCAAAAAGCGTCAGCGAAACAGCGCTGTTTTTTGTCAGCGAGTAGCTCAACCGGAATTCCGCATTTCCGGGATTGGGATAAACCGAAAGTGAAAGCTCCTGCGGCAAAGTCGCTCGCGGCTCTGCGCTCGAGAACGTCGTCCCGATTACTTCCAGCGCGACGTACTCGTTGTATTCCGTCAGGATTCGCAGGCTGTTCGCGTACTCGCCTTCAATGCCGGGGACAAACGTCACGGTGATAATCGTGGAATCTCCGGGGAGTAATAAGATATCCTGCGCGCAGCACGACGTCGTAAACGGTCCCGCCTCGACCATGTCAAAGATAGACACATTGGCGTCGCCGACGTTCTTCAATGCGACCTCCTGTACCATCGTCTCTCCTGCCGCAGCGTAAAAAGTCAGCGTGTCGTTTGAAAGTACAATCGCCGGACCGGTGGTATCGGGGAATTGCAGGTGAGAGCGCCACACTCCGCAGCGAAAATCCGCGAAATATCCTGCGGCAATTACATTGATGTATCCTCCGCTCTCGCGCGCATACCCGAGCTCGGTGATTTCGGCCTCTACTTCCAGTTCAAGCTCCCACGTCGCGCCCCCGTCCGTCGTTCTCCACACCCGGCCAATCGCGTCTTCCGCGCTGCCGCCTGCGCAATAGCCCAGCGTGTCGTTCAGCAGCAGCACCGTGTTTAGCGGAATATTTGTTTGCAATGTGCGCGGCGACCATGTCTGGCCGAAGTCATTGGTGTAGCGCACCCAGCCCGAAGACGGATCTTCACTGCCGCCGCACACGATGGCATGTCCGCTGTTCGGCGCAAAATCAATATCACGGTCACCCAGCGGATCCGCCGCCGGAAGCTGCTGCCACGAAAATCCGCGGTCCAGTGACAGCCATTGATTCGAACCGACCGCATAGATGAAGTTATTCATCGTCGTCACTTCGCTCACCCACGTGCCCGTGAATCTTTCCGGCAGTGTGTCCCAATTCACAGATGTGAGCATCGAATCGTTGCGGTATATTCGCGCGTCGAGGCCGGCCAAGGCTACAGCTATATTAGAATCCGGAGCGGCGATACCGGTCAGCCACCGATCGCTTTCCAGGGTGTGGTTGAGAGAGTCTGCCGGCCACAAAACATGTTGCGAACCGAATCCGCGAATCAACCGCAGAATGCCGCCGTTACCTGCAACGTCATAAACGGCAATGTAAATGCTGTCCGCGTTCAGCTCCGTCCTGCGCACGGGCCGCCATGTAATATCGGAAATAAATCTGGGATGACGGAGCGATTGAAAAACGGGCGAAGGGGTCGGAGCAGGCTGCGGATCCAGGTTGGTCCAAGTGCGGCCGCCGTCAAGTGTGCGGAATATCGTATGGAGGGTAGCGAGAAATGCGCGCGTCTGATTCGCTTTTGCAAATCCGACCGGCACAGCCCCCCAATAATCCGGCGCAAACTGTGACGCGTCATACAGAGTCTGCACATACACCCAGTTCTCGTCCAGCGCGCGCGAGTTTTCGCGCGGCACATGAAACTCGGGCATAACGTCCGGCTTGGTCGGCAGCATGCGAGGAGCAGCAATCAATAGGCTGCTAACAAGCACTCCTAATACAAGAGCAATGCTACGCCGTTTCACCATGCTCGATTCTCCATCTCGCCGCTTGGTCTGAGCAAAGAAACTCTATGCTGATGCCAACGCGTTGCAGAGGTTTCTTGTGAATCCACCAATCAGAATCAACTGCATTCAGAATTGGAACAGGTTGGCCAAGATGATTCGCATACGCAAGCGCAGTCACCACAAATTTTCTGTCTGAACGATCAAATTGTGAAAGTTCGTCGTCCGTAGGAAATCCTTCAAGTTCTCCGCTCGCATCAATCTGAACCGGCGTTTGTTGACATCGGCTCGTGTTCCACGAGTTTGTAAGGACCCATTTCAGAAACTCGTCTCCGATTCGTGGCTGACCGGATTGATTAAGCTTGTTCTTGTACTCGCCTATTATGAACCACTTATCATCAATTACAATACGGGTCTTGTCGTCAAACAAATCTTTCAAAGTGGTAATGCATGCCAAAATGCAGCTTCCCATGGCTTCTGGCGTTTCTCCGCTCGCGACGAGCGGGACGTTCGTGTCGATTATCCGATCCGTCAAGTGCGCTGAGCCTTGATTTGTGCTTCTGTCATAGCAATAATATCCCCCGCAGAATCACCAAAGAACCCTCTCGGCCAATTTGTGATATTCCCGAGCAAGTCAATATCTAACGCTTCTATCTTAGACTCGCTTTCAGCATGTTGGCAAAAGTACAATCGTACATCTTTCTGAGGAATCATTTTTTCTGCAACTCTTCTTTGAAGGCGCCGTAAAAAATGCTCGGAATGACTCTCAACTATGATTTGAATCTTCCGTGTCTGTGCAGCGTCTATTAGCACATCGGCCAACCCCTGCTGTACTGCGGGATGTAGATGTATTTCCGGTTGCTCAAGTAAGATCGTACTTTCGCTCGGAACGTAATAACATAGCGTTAGCACAGGAAGAATTTGCGACACACCAAACCCAACGTCGGTAATAAGCACTTCGTGAGAATTTGCGGCTCGCTTCACGCGAACTTGATACTGTTTCTTGTCGTCGGAAAGTTGGTGGAGTCTAAAAGAGTGGATCATTCCAAGCTCTTGCAGCCATGTTGCAATTCGCTCTTCAAGTGACATCGCTTTTGTACCTTTTCCGCGCCTTATATAATCCTCCCACTTTCGGGACGCGAGAATCGCCGCAATTGAATTTTCTCCTCTTCTTCCAACGTCTTCGGGAATATCTCCCCCCCAAACATAGTTTCGTTTCGGATATTCTCTTAGTGGCCCCAGGTAGTAAAGACGAGAGAGTTGTTGCTCGAGCTCATAGGCGTAGTCTTGAACGAAATCCATGCGCTGAAAATAGGTGCGTACTTCATCTGGAAAGCCATAACACTTAATTGGATTTGGTACCGGCCATTTCCTGCCTACTGCGCGCACCTTTTCGTATCCAGAAGCAATAATGTCATAATGGCCTTCCTTGCCATTCTCAAGGCGCGTCATTCCTATTGATTTTTCACCCAGCTTGTAAAGAAAATTTGATGTTGTAGGAACCCCATCTATCTCCTTGACATGAGTTGCAAAAGACAAGTTAATCGGAAAAGCTGGCTTCTCACCAAATCCAAACGCATACTTGCTTTTGCCGACTTGCCAACTGAGATCCAGCTCAAGCCCTTGATTGTTAGCGTGACCAAATAACATGTCTGAGAACACGCCTAAATCAACATAAGACGTATCGTCACCCGTACGCAATGGTGCGCGCCGATCTGTCCCCTCTTTGGTTTGCTTGAGCAACAACAGGGATTGCAACAAGCTCGTTTTGCCGGAGCTATTCGTACCAAAAAAGCCCGTTACGCGAGACAAGTTGATATCACCAGTCTCGCGCCAGGACTTGAAGTTCTTTAGACTCAGCCGTGTAAGCATTGGAATTGCAGACCTACTTGTATTAGAGTCTGTATCGTGGTTTAGGCGGACAGGCGCGCATGTAAATGAAAATCGCCATCGCCAGCCACCCGAGATTCTCGAAAATCTTGCTCCATCCGACTTTCGTTGCTAATGCCGCTGCAGTCGCGGAGTTTCCGAAGCAACCGCAATCAATGTTCAATCCGCGCATGACGGCTTGAAAGATTAGCACCGTGAACAAGGTCAGCAAAAACACAAAGACCAGTGCGGCACCGCGCTTCAGTTTCGGCAGAAACAGGCAGATTGCCGCCACGGCTTCAAGTGCGGGCAGGAGCATCGCCGTCAGATAGACATAATTCTGTCCGATGACGGGCAGGCTGACCTTGTAGTTTGTAATCGACCGTGCGAAGTCCGCCGGATCGAGCAGTTTCGGCCATGCCGCATAAAGGAATAGCCCCGCCAGAAGCAGGCGAAATGTCCAATCGAGGCCGGTAAGTATCTGCTCGCGAAGGCTTCTGTTCATAACCTTTTATGATAATGTTATTTTTTCACAAAGTCAAGCGAAAGTCCGTCTATTTTCAAGGATTTACGAGCAATTTTAGGCGCATTTTTTACCCCAATTCCTCTCCACCATTTCCCCCTCCGCCAAACTCCCGCCTTGACATTCGCCCCCAACCAAACTACCTTGTAAGAACGCCCCAAATCCGCTTCCGGTTCACCCATGAAACTCCGTCGTTTTATTTCTCTTTTGATATTCCTTCTGCATTCCCCCCTGCTCGCGGGGGGGCAAGGGGGGGTGTTCTGGATCGCCAACGAGGGCCAATGGCAAGGCGACTTTCAATTCAAATGCGAGGTCGGCTCCACAATCTACTATGTCACTCCACAAGGGATGACCATAGACCTCCGTTCCTATGTAGGGGCGGATGGCAATCCGCCCGCGCAGGGCAACTTCGACCCTTTCGCCGAGCGGGGATTTAGCGCAGCGGTTCCCCGCCGGAATCCGCAGGTCCGCGGCCATGTGGTGCAGATTCACTATGTCATCCCCTCTGCTCGCTCTGGCTCCCTTCCTCCGTTCACGGGGGAAGGGCCGGGGATGGGGGTCGGTCAAAAAAAACTCCCCCACTACAGCAACTACTTCTTAGGCAGCGACAGCACAAAATGGCGCAGCCGTGTTGGGCATTATGAGAATGTCATCGTCCCCGAAGTCTGGCCCGAGGCGAACATAGAAACCCGCACAGATCAAATCCTATGAACAAACAACCTGACGAAGAAAGTGCTGGCGATGCTGTACACACTGTCACAAAAGCGGCGTTATCAGCTATCCCGATAGTTGGCGGACCAGTTCAAGTTCTCTTTGAGAGCATCTTCACAGCCCCTCTCGAAAAGCGGAAAGCTGCGTGGCTCAATGAGCTTGCTGGGGTAGTCAAAGAATTGGAAGCGCGGATTGATGAGTTTACCCCAGATATGCTTAGCAACAACGAAGACTTCATTTCTGCGGTAATGCTGGCTTCACAAATTGCTTTGCGAAACCATCAGGTCGAGAAACTCGCCGCTTTACGAAACGCTGTTTTCAATTCTGCCCTGCCTTCAGCCCTTGACTTTGACACGAAGATGGTGTTTCTACGATTGATTGACGACTTAACACCAACGCACTTGAAGATTCTCAAATTCCTGCGTGATCCCAGGTCATGGATTGAAGTGAATAAAATTGCAAAGCCGAATTGGTCCATGGGAGGGGTTTCAACGGTACTTGAATTATGCCTACCGGAAATGAAAGGCAAACGTGACATCTATGATCGGATAGTTCATGATCTTCAAGCGGAAGGGTTGCTCTCACAAGGAGGCTTTCTACATGGTACAATGACAGAAGACGGTATGTTAGCAAGCAGGATTTCTGGATTTGGCGCTGAGTTCCTTGCCTATATCACTCAAGCTTAGAGCTACGACTCGAACTCGTAGACGTCGGAGAAATGGAAGTACGTCGTCATAGCCAACAAATGAGCCATCCGAGTGGTCGTCAGGAATCTACTTCGCGACTCTCAAAACACCCGCACGATCTTTAACAACAAAACTTCTGCTCTTGAGATAAACAAAAAGCCCCGATATTCGGGGCTTTTCTATTTTCCATTTTCAATTTGCTATTTTCCCGGGTCTGCGCCCGTCTCAATCATATCCGTCTCCTTCGACCACTCTTCCCAACCGCCGGTAAATACCGCCAGTCTGCCGTAACCGTTTGCCAGCGCGAACTCGGCCAAATCGTGCGACAGATGGCAGTCCCCGCCGTCACAGTAAATAACAATCAAATCATCCTTCGGCAGCGCGAGAAATTTATCGCCGTGCAGATCAAGATGCTCAAACGGAATGTTGATCGCACCCGGAATATGTCCGGCTTTATAAAGCGTGTCCTCGCGTGCATCCACAAAATGAATATTACTCTTGTTGCGCTTCATGTGCAGCACCATCGCCGCGGCCAGATTCACTTCATAAGCCGAAGTGGACTTGGCAAACGCGCTGTCCGGCTTGGCCGCCATGTCGTCCGCAAATCCCTCCGGCGGCGAAATCAACTTAATCGGTTTCCAATGTCCCCAAAACGGCAAGTCACTGTGCGTCGCCACGCGCGCGCCAAGCCCCAGCAGCACGGCGGCAATCATCATCGTTGAAAGCTGTTTTCCCAAACTCATGGTTCCTCGGTGGTTTCAATTGCGCGAGATACGTCTATGCGATTGACAAGATAGTCATACGCTTCGTCAATGTCGTCTGTTAACAAAAACAGGTCAAGGTCGTCCGGAGAAATAACACCCCACTCTATCAACGCTTCAAAATTGATGACGTTGTTCCAGAATTCTGTACCGAATAATACAATCGGCAAATTGCGGCGAATCTTCTGCGTCTGTACCAGCGTCAGACATTCGAACAGTTCATCAAAGGTTCCGAAGCCGCCGGGAAACGCCACCAGCGCGCGTGACAGATACACGAACCAATACTTGCGCATGAAGAAGTAGTGAAACTCGAACGTGTAGGGTGGTTCGAGATAGCGGTTGACGCCTTGCTCGTGCGGCAGACTGATGGAGAGTCCGACGGTCTTCGCGCCGATCTTCTGCGCGCCGCGGTTGGCAGCTTCCATCATGCCCGGCCCTGCGCCGCTGCAAATCACATGGCGGTCACGCGGATCGGGCATCTGCTGATAGTGTGCCGCAAGTTTCGCAGCGAGCCGCTCGGCTTCATGATAATAATGTGTCAGCCTGCGAAACGACTCCGTGCGCTTGTGAATCTTTTCCGGAGTGATGTTGCGCTCTTTGGCCCACGATTCATTCAGCTTCGCAAGTTGCATGTCAAGCTCTTCTTCCGGCACCGAGCGTGCCGACCCGAAGAACACGATGGTACTGCGAATCTTCTGCAAACGCAGCCGCGATTGCGGCTCTAAATACTCGGCCAATATCCTTAATGAACGTGCGTGCGCGCTGTGCAGAAAGCGCGCGTTCTCGTACGCTTTGGGATGAAAGTCCTTATCGCTTTCGATCAAATTGCTAAATCCTTTCCCGCCCGCGAGTAACCCTCGCGGGTATTTACTAAACCCCTGAAAATGCTGGATTGTTCCCTTTTTCTCTTACATTCCGAGACAATAAGATATTGATTTATCGTCGCTTCGTCAAATTTTCTGAAGTTACGAACACCCTCAGAATGCCTCTCGAATTTTCGAGAAGCCTTCGTAAGTCCAATGCCAAAACCTGTCAATTCAAATTTGAACAAATGGTTAAATTGTTTCTGCTTTTCAGCCACAAATACTTGACAAACCATGGTTCATGTCGTATATTATGCGTGAAAAACGACCGCCACCCTCCGGCCGTCTGCTCCGGAATCTGGAGTGGTTTGCCCGAAGGGGCACAACATGTTGTGCCCGCATCTCCCCCGCCTTCCTATTTCCTATTTCAGAAACACCATTTTCCGCGTCTCCCCGAATTCCCCCGCTTCCAATCTGTAGAAATACACCCCCGACGACAGCCCGCTCGCATCATATAGAATAGTGTGCGATCCCGCGTTCATCATCCCGCCCGCAAGCTCCGCCACCTCTCTCCCCAACACATCATACACTTTCAAACTCGTCTGCAAAGCTCGCGGCAAATCAAATGTGATCTCCGTCGTTGCGTTGAACGGATTAGGATAGTTCGCATGCAACACAATTGACGACGGCAATTCACCCGTCGGCGATGTTGAAACAATATCAGGAGCGAAGCGTGTGAAATGCAAACCCTGATTGGGAATGAATGACCCACAGACAAGATATCCGTTATCTCTAAGCCTGACAATTGACCAAGTACCGTCAACTACCTCTGGTGCACTTTGTTGGCCGAAATCCCAACTGATGTCACCCTGCCCGGTCATTCGATAAAGCACTGGAGAATAATAATTGCTCGCTTGCAACCCGCCGATGAAAATAGCATCACCTCCACTGATAATATCGAAATCTCGAAAGACGAGGATAGTTAACGGCAAAGACGGATGAATTGTCCTGTTCCAAGTGCTGTCACCGTTCAGATTGTATTTCACAATCCATGGATACTCATTGAATGGGCCTTCATCGTAAATACCCGCTGCCCAATACTCGCCGTCTTCAGCCTTGCAGTCCCAAAAGCCAGTGCTTAAACCATGCTGACTGGCATATCGGTTCAACCAAAGCAGTTGACCGGTAGAACCAATCAATCCTGCGAATGACTCATAAATTCCTACCGTCTCGTTTTGACTATTGCCGACAAAGAAGACACGGCCCTGCTCATCTGCATCTGCTTCGGAAACCTGTTCGTCAAATACACTGTCACCGAATGTTGTTATCCATTCCGTCACAAAATTGCTATTCACCTTTTGTACCATTAAATCTGTGTTATTCCCTCGCCCATCTTTACCGATTACGACAGCGCCGCCATCCGGTGTTGCCGACACCACATCAAAGTTGACCGAGTCAACACCCGCTTGCGACATCACAACTCCGCCTTCAGGGTTAAGAATGAAAACGCGATCCGGTAAATCACTTCTGCCGTCATTACCTGTTATCGTGTCTGTTAAGACAACGAAATTCCCGTTCAACAATCTTGCCGCACCGTTAACGTAGTATCCGGAATCACAATAAGTGGTACTCCACAAGCTATCACCATCGGCAGCGAGTTTCAAGATTCTCAAGCCAAAAACCGGATTTTCTGACAAGATGGATGCGACTCCGCCATCATCTGTCTCAAATACATGCGGGTACGCATTTATCCCATACGTCCTCGTCCACAGCGTATCCGGCTGTGCAAACGTTGTCAAAGAGCAGATCATGATTGCATAAGCAATCCAAGTAAACCGTATTCGCTTCATAATCCCCTCCAAGGAATTTGTTTAGCGTAATTTCTTCACTACAATATTCGCCCCACGGCGAAAGGTGCTACTCTAATCCTTTGTGCCGCTTCGCAATCACAATCACATGTCCGTCGGGATCGCGATAGTAGGCCGCTTCGTCACCCCAGTTGCGCAGTTGCCACGGCGAAAGTTCGATTGCTCCGGCTTGCACGAGTTTCGCGCACTGTTTCGCCGGATCGTCACAGAAAAAATACAGCTCCGCTCCCGAAAGTTCGTTCAGGCCAACTTTATTTGGAACGATTCCCGTATTGAGGCCAAAACTGTTCCGCTCGTAAATCCCCAGCCTTCGGCCATCCGCCATTTCAAATTCCGCATACACCCGCACATCCACCGTCTGCTGAAAATCAAACGCCGCGCGATAAAACGCCAGCGATTTTTGAAAATCGCTAACAGCCAGTATCGTCAAAACGTGTCGAATCATGTGAGCAAGTTACTTTCAATATCGCGGCCTCAGGCGGCCCGCAAGAGTCCGATTTCCCTGTCTTTTTCTCCGTTTTTCCCGCCACCGCCCCTTTTATGCCTCTCCAGATTAACCCTCCGGCGCGTAAGTCCAATACTAAAATCCTTCCGCCGAGCGGGGATTAAGCGAAGTGCTTGAAAAGCACGTAGCGGTTCCCTGCCGGAATCTGAATCCGCTTTCCAATTTCCTATTTCTAATTTCCTATTTGAGTAGCACCATCTTCCGCGCATCCACAAACCTCCCCGCTTCCAATCTGTAAAAATACACTCCAGATGACAGCGCACTCGCGTCAAACGTAATCATGTGCGTCCCTGCATTCATCACTCCATTCACAAGCTCCGCAACTTCTCTTCCCAGTACGTCGTACACTTTCAAGCTCGCTTCCATTTCGCGCGGCAAGTCAAATGAAATTTCTGTCGTCGCGTTGAAGGGGTTGGGATAGTTTGCGTGAAGGGAAAGCTGGCGGGGCATACCGATAGTGAGATCGCCCGTTGACGAAACATCTTCGCACGTTTCACACGTCCAAACAATATCCGCAATTTCAGAGTCCGGACGAGCCACTATTACATTGCTTGTCCATTTTATTCCCTGATCACAAACCGGAACCAAAAGATAGAGTCGCAATGGAACTTCAGTAGTCTCGATTGCGAGCACAGGATCTGTACAGATTGTCCCGGGCACTCCCAAGCTCGTCTCGCCGTTCATCGAGAACATATTGTAATTTGCGCCCGGATCGTTTGGAGATCTCGGCAACAGGGTGTCCGCCTCATCCGGGCCATTGGCATTCTCGTCCCAGTAAAGGTAAACTACTGTTTCATCTGGCAGCGGACTTCCACCGCCACACGTATCCGTCAAAATATCCGCTGGGTCACATAGCGGAATGAAAATCTGCCCCCAACTCGTCCCGCTTCCCAACACCAACAATAAAATCAAAATTCCAACAGTCTTGGCCTTCATGACAATCCTCCCTTAAAGAACTGTTTTCGTGCTTCTGAATCCTGTTGCACTGCATTATATATACGAGCACGAAAGCGGCGACTCCCGTAAAGAGCGCCGCCTATCGTCAGCGTCAGCGCATTGAGTCCGGCTGTGCTTTACAAGCACTCACGCTGGCTACTTACGAAATCCGATCCAACGAAGCGCGAGTTCGCTCTTCATGGTTTCGAAATTCATGACGGTCTCCTGCGGATGTGCACCGGCGGGAATCTGTCCAAGCAAAATCGCGCGCGCTATCGCCGCCGACGGAAACGACGTCATCTGCCCCATCGCGGAGATATTGTTCACTTCGTCCTTCAAAACGTTAAGCTCCAATTTCTCCTCGCGGCCGCCGTCACCTTTCGCCCACACGCGCACCAGCACTCGGTCCGGTGTGTTCTTCGGCAAACTCTCTTCCAGCACACTGCTCAGCACTTCCCGCGGCGTCACGGCATTCCCGCCGAACAAAAACGCGCGCGTCGAAGTGAGTCCGATTTCCCGCAAGAACTGCAAATAGTCCGCGTGTCCCGGATAGCGAATCGTTTTGTAATCGAGCCGCTTCACTTTGCCCAGCAGCGTCCGCGGCAAGGTGGACGTTCCGCCCGAGGTGATGAACGCTTCAAGTTCGCCGACTCCGTCGAAATGCAGCGTCTCGACCTCCTCAAGCGACTTCACCTTCACCTCTTTGCCGTCGCGAATCTCGCGCGCGTCTTCCAGATACTCGTTTAACAGTCCGTGTATCGAAAAAAACTGCGCGTACTTCAAGCGGCCTTCCGGCACCTGCGGCAAACCGCCGACACGCACATGTACTTCGTCACAAACCGTGAAGCGGTTCACAAGCTCCATCGCCAAAATGTTCGTCAGGCCCGGCGCGAGTCCCGTGTCAGGAATCAAACATACGCCTTTGGCTTTCGCTTCGGCGTCCTGTGACAATATCCTGTCCGTGACTTCGGGATTACCGCCGAGGTCCACGAACGACACTCCGTTGGCCAAACAAGCACGCGCAATTGAAGGATTCAGGAAATACGGCACGCATGACTGACAAACTTTGACGCCCGCGAGCGCCTTGTCCAGCGAATCTTCGCGCCGGACATCCACAATCATGGGCTCTACAAACTCTGAGTCCAGCCACGCCGCCGCCTCGTCCACGGTGCCCCGCGACAAATCGGCCAAGCGAACTTTATACGGACCTTCTGGATGATGTACAAAAAAGTGAGCAGCGACGCGGCCCATCAGGCCCGCGCCTAAAATCAATATCGAAGGCTGCATATGTCCTTTACTCCCGCGTCAGTCGCGGGGCTTATGCGGGCTGCAGATCGTCTTCCGTGCGCTTCGTACTCAGCTTGCTGAATACTCCGTCGCGATCCATCAGCACGTTTATTCTGAATGTGAGCAAATCTTTTCTGACCGGAGGATAATCATGCGCCAGCTTCTCCGCCTCAATCATCGCGCGCACCTTGATCAGCCACATTCCGCCGACTGACGACAAGTATCGTCCCGAATATAACAACTGTCCCTTTTCCCGCAGCGCGTCAAGATAGGCCTGCGAGTCATGACGAAGCGAATTCATGGTGCGTTTTGTTGTGCCGGGTCGTCCGGCGAAGTGCACTTGCACGACGTATCCGTCGAGCGATTCGGGCAGCGAACGGCGCGTGCTCTTGCGTCCGCGAAAATTCCGCCCGTGTCTAACATAGCTCATTAATCTGTCTCTGCTCAGTCTGAGTTTAGTTTACGTATTCGACACCAGTTTACTCTCCCCAGAGTTCTGTTTTCACACCAGCTTCCTCAGGCTATGTGTAAACATCCGGCGGGGGCACGATTCCCGCCGAATGCGGCTTGCGTCAGAGTTCCCGCCGTTCAATCTTCGCGACGAGAATCTCCTCCAAAGTTTTTTCCGTCCGCCGCCGCAGGTCGTTAAGTTCCTGCTTCGACCAGTCCGCCGCAAGTTTTCCGTCTTGCAGCATCAGCACACGCGTGGCCGCGTGTTCGACGGATTCAATCGCGTGCGTGGACAGCAATACCGTCCAGCGCTCCGCCGCCACTCCGTCACTCAAATGTTTCTTCAATCTGTATGCCGCCACCGGATCGAGCGTGGCCAGCGCTTCATCCAACACGATCAATTTCGGCTCGCCGATCAGCGCCGCCAGAATCCCGGTTTTCGCCCGCATGCCCTGCGAATAACTGTCAATCGGGTCATCCAGCCGCCACTGAATTTCAAGCAACTCGCTTAACCCGGCAATCCCGCTTCTCCACTCCGGGCTCGTCTTTGTGCCGGCGGCGAATTCCAGAATCTGATTGCCCGTCAAGCCCTTTGGCAGCAGCTCCGCCTCAATCGCGTAGCCGATTTGCCGCTTGGCTTTCACCGGCTCGCGCAACATGTCAATATCACAGACGCGAATTTGTCCTGCCGTCGGGCGAAGCTGACCGCACAGGCATTTCAAGAATGTCGTCTTGCCCGAACCGTTCGCGCCGATGATGCCGATAAATTCTCCGGTCTTCGCGCTGACACTGATGTCACGCACCGCTTCGCGCGCGCCGTAATTCTTGCACAAGTTTTCGACTGCAAAGACGTCACTCATCGCGAGCGCTCCCCGTAGCCGAATTCCCACGCGCCCCAACCGCGCTCCGCAAGCCACACCGCGCATACGATTAGCCCGAGCACAGGGGCAATCAACGGCGCCTGCATTGAAAATACTCCGACAGCCAGCGCCGCCGCGAACATGAATAACGTCTGATTCAGTTTCGATTGCGGAAAGGCCAGCGCGACCAGGAGCTTTACAAACAGCAGTGCGGCCATCGCAACAACACTCGCGAGCAGCACGAGAAACCAATAGCCTCCGCCGGACACAAACGGCATCGCCGGCAACAGGCAGAGCACGAACAGGCTCGGCACAAGCACGCTTGATTCTGCGCACGACCGCGCCAGCTGCCGAAACCTGAGCGGCAGCGAGCGGCTCATGCGATAGAATTTGTCAAACCGCGGTTCGAATGCCGCGTTGATGAGCAGCGGAACAATCACAGCTCCAATCAACAACAGCTGCGGCTGGTTTTCACGGGCCGCCAACAGCATACACGCTAACAGAATTGCGCCCGCGAATACTGCGGTCAGCCACAAACTCGCCGCGCTCTTTTCCGCCAGCGCCATGTTCACAACTCCGCGCGCAAGCGGGTCGCGGAACTTTTGCGGAAGAACCCGGCGAAAGAAATTCTCCTTCTGCCGCACAAATTCATGCTCGGTCGGATCGTGCGGAGACAAAATCTCTTTCCGTCGCACCGCGCCGTGCGCCATCACAACAAGCGGCGGCGTTCCCAACAGAAGCATCGCTGTCAGGAAAGTCACGCGCTCTCCCAGCAGCAGCAGATCGATGACGAAAACAAAAAACAACAGGGAAATTCCTAACGCCGCATAACACGCTCGGCGCACCGCCCACAGCGCGCGCGTACGGGGAGCAACCGGCAGCGATTCCGTCCAATTTCCTTGCGCGGCACGCCGCTCGAGAACCGGATTCGCGCGGGCAACAAAGAGCGCAAGCGTGCCCGCCAGTATCGGCATTAAGTTTATAAGTCGCTCAAGCTGCGCGCCCGCCGCCTCAACAGCTTTGGTGACAATCTGAAACTGAAATCCCGCCAGCATCAGCGCGACGAACAATAGCAGCGCCAACTCAATTGCCGCGTCCTTGGGAAACTTTCGCGCGTCAGCAAACCAATTTCGCGCGTACGCCAGAGCGATGCGTTCAGGCGAAGGCACTTGTGTTATCGAAGTGCGGTCGCAAGCTCCGTGTGCCGCACGTGTCCGGGAAAATCCTGGCCGTGTAATTCAGCGTTCGCGTCATGGTCGCTCACGGATTCGGCCACTTTGCCGATTTTCTCAAGATAGAATCCGCCCCACGAATTGCGCATCATAGTACACGAACCTTCGTCGGGAAAACCCGTGGCCTTCATGTGCAGGGTGGTGCCGTTGGCCTGCGGTTCGAGTGTGAATTCAAGCCGCACGAGATAGCTGCCCTCTTCAGGTTCTTCGGGATTGATGGGCATCGGCGCGAGCGTGGCGATGCGTTCGCACACGTCGTAGAGCAGAATTTCCGCTTCGGCGAGGTCTCCTTCTTCGCTGCGCGCGCGCATTTTCCCGCCTACGCAGGCGTCATTCTGCACCCAGCGGTTGCCGTCCCACTGCGTCAAATATTTCGGATCCGTCAGCGCCAGCCATAGCTTCTTCGCCGACGCGCTTGTAGTATGTTTTAATTCGAATGTGTGCATGGGGGGTTAATTCACTGCAAAAGATTCAATTGGGACCTCGTTCGTGTTCCGATACGTCACCCAACACCCTGTTTCCGATTTCGACAAACAACTCCGCATGTTCGATTAGCTTCTTGACAACTTCTGGCCCGACGTTGACTTCAAAATCATAATCAGCAATGCCACGCTTGTCCAATGCATCGTGAAGAAATCTGTGGGATTCAAGCGGTACGCCGTTCTTGCCTGCAATATTCTTTCCGTAGGCTGCAACAACTGCTGTATGCTTAGAGAACGAGAGCCCCTTTTCAAGCAACAGCGCACTTGCAACGTAGAACATAGCATAATATGCTCGAGATACCGCGGCACGCAATGCATTGTACTGAAGCTCGCGTTTGGCCGTTGCAACATCCAGCTTTGCTTGAAATAGCATATCACGCTGCTTCTGGTTCACAGCGCAATCCCCTCGTGAGCTGCATTTCTCAATGTCGCACTCTTCCTTGCTTCATACTGCGCTCTGGATATGTACATACAGCAAATCACAACACCGAGTCGCAATGAGATATCAGCCGTTATTGGAACGACTTGATCGCTCTCCACGAATGGCTCCACCTCCCCCTCCAGCACAACCAGCACGTCCACGTCGGAATCTTCGGTGGCGTCGCCGCGGGCTTGCGAGCCGAATAGAATCAACTGCGACAACCGCTCTCCGTAAAGTTCGGTCAGCCGCTGCTTCAGTTCAGCTAGGATAGGTTTGAGGGATTCGTTCATTGCGGCTTCTTCTCTGTCATCATCAGCGCTTCGCGTCGCCACGCCCACATGCGCTTTAGGATTGCAAACTTTTCTTCAAAACTGAGTGCAACCATCTCTTCGCGGCGAATCTCTTTTTGCTCAAACGCTTGCTTTAAGAACTCAGCTTTTGGTATTCCAGCCATTTTTGCTCCAAGTCAAAACGCTTGATGATTTCGAGGAATCTATCGTTTGAAAACTTCTTGTCTTTCATTAGCAGGACAAGTTTCGTTTTGTCTTTCGGTCGCCCAAGATTCAGATAAATACAAGCAAGATATTCTGGCCGGAAGAACCTCGCGACACCGGACCCGGTTTCCATTTCAACAGCTTCGCGCATTGCCTCTGCTTCAAGCTTGTCAGGCGGAACGATAATCTGTATGCTGGAACCAGCGATGATCACATACTGACCTTGCGCTTCAATTCCCATTTCGCGCAGACGGTTGTAAATGGGATGCATATTCACCAGTGCGGACTCGCCTTTAAGTTCGACGAATACATCCACATCTTCCGTATAGAACGGCTCAGAATGAAAGATTGTCGCAACTCCACCACCAAGCGCCCATGACGTGATGAGGCCCTCACGCTGAAGCAAATCAAAGACGTCCGCTATTTCCTTAAACACGGAACAATTCCCTACACATCAATCGCCGTAGCATATTTCGCGTTTTTCTCGATGAACTCGCGGCGGGGCTCGACGGCGTCGCCCATGAGCATCGAGAAGGTGTGGTCTGCGGCGGCGGCGTCTTCCAGCGTCACGGCGAGCAGTGTGCGGTTCTCCGGGTCCATGGTGGTTTCCCAAAGCTGGTCGGGATTCATTTCACCGAGACCTTTGTAGCGCTGGACCATCACACCCTGCTGCGAGCCGCCGAATTCCTTTTGAATGATGGCATCGCGCTCGATTTCGTCCATCGCGTAGCGTTTCTTCTTGGCCTTCGAAATGCCGTAGAGCGGCGGCTGGGCGATGAACATTTTGCCCTGCTCGATTAACGGCCGCTGATACCGGAAGAAGAACGTGAGCAAGAGCGTGCGGATGTGCTGGCCGTCCACGTCGGCATCGGTCATGATGATGATTTTGCCGTAACGGCACTTCTCGACTTCAAAATCCTCTTCAGTCGCGATGCCCGCACCGATGGCGGTAATCAGCGTGCGCAATTCTTCGTTAGCGAGAATTTTGTCCAGCCGCGCCTTTTCGACATTGATGACTTTTCCGCGCAGCGGCAGGATGGCCTGAAACTCGCGGTTGCGACCCTGCTTCGCCGATCCGCCTGCCGAATCTCCCTCAACGATGAACAGCTCCGATTTTTCAACATCCTTGGTCGAACAGTCGGCGAGCTTGCCCGGCAGCGACCCGGACTCAAGCGCGGTTTTGCGGCGCGTGAGATCGCGCGCCTTGCGCGCGGCTTCGCGGGCGCGCGCGGCGAGAATGGATTTTTCAATCAGCTTCTTCGCGTCATGCGGATGCTCTTCGAAATATTCGCCGAGTTTTTCGTTGACTATCTGCTCGACGATGCCCTTGACTTCGCTGTTGCCGAGTTTGGTTTTTGTCTGACCTTCAAACTGCGGCTCCTGCACGCGCACGGAAATCACGGCGGTCAAGCCTTCGCGCACGTCCTCTCCCGAGAGCGCCATCTTCTCGTTCTTGAAAAGCTTGTTCTTCGCGGCGTAATTGTTAATCGTTCGCGTCAACGCGGTCTTGAAACCGACCAAATGCGTGCCGCCTTCAACCGTGTGAATGTTGTTGACGTAGGTGACGATGTTCTCGGTGTAACCGTCGTTGTACTGCAGGGCGATTTCCACCGGCACGCCTTCGCGGTCGGCGGAAAAGTAGATGGGCTTCGACTGCAGGGGCGTGCGGTTTTCGTCGAGATATTTCACGAACTCGGCGATGCCTCCTTTGAACTCGAACGTCTCTTTCGTGCCGTCGCGCTTGTCTTCCGAAATAATCTTCAAGCCGCGATTCAAATACGCGAGTTCGCGCAGGCGCTCGAGCAGCGTGCCGAAATTGAATTCGGTGATTTTGAAAATCTGCGAATCGGGCATAAACGTCGTGGTCGTGCCGCGTCCGCGTGCCTTGCCCACCTCCTGCACCGGCCCCGTCGGCACACCGCGCACATAGCTTTGCTGATAACGCACGCCGTCGCGCACGACTTCGACCTTCAGCGATTCGGAAAGCGCGTTCACGACCGACACGCCCACGCCGTGCAGACCGCCGGAGACCTTGTAGGAATCCTTGTCGAACTTGCCTCCCGCGTGCAGCACGGTCATCACGACTTCGAGTGACGACTTCTTCTCCGTCGGATGCATTTCGACGGGAATGCCGCGTCCGTTGTCGCGCACGGTGATGGAGCCGTCCTGATTGACGGTCATTTCGATTTCCGTGCAATGTCCGGCCATGGCTTCGTCCACGGAATTGTCCACGACTTCATACACGAGGTGGTGCAATCCGCGCACACCGATGTCGCCGATATACATGGCCGGGCGTTTGCGAACGGCCTCAAGCCCCTTAAGCACCGTAATAGACGATGCGCCGTAATCTTTGCTCACTTTGCTTTCAAATATTGTTTCGGTCATTTTAGCTTTCGTGTGTTACTGCTGGTCCTCGAGTGAAACATCACCTAAGATGCGATCCCCAAGTTCGACGAACTTCTTCGCGTTGTCAACGACAATCTGTACTTCTTCGCGACTGAGCTTAATCGTAAAGTCGTAATCGGCGGTTCCTCGTTCTTCAAAAGCATCAATCAGATGGCGATGAAATTCGCGCGGGATGTCATCACCTTCGAGAATGCGCTTACCGAATGCATCTATCAACGCTGAATGCTTCTTGAATGACTTTTGCTGTTCAAGCAATATAGCACGCGCAACATAGAACATTGCATAATAGGAGCGTGAACACGCGGCACGGAGCATGTTGTCATTCAAACTCTTCACGGCCTGTTGCGCATCAAGTTTGGCTTGCAAAAAGAAGCTCTCGCTGTTCTTTTGTCATACTTCCACTCCGTCAAGATGTACGTTATACATCAATGAATCGTCCCCTGTTTCATAGCGTGCGTCACTAACAACGACACGCTGGATCACGACTGAGTGTTTGAGACAAATTTCAGCCGTGGATTCAAGTGTGGCTCTTCGTTCCTGTGCCTGATCAACCTCCCCTTTCAGCACGACCAGCACATCAATATCCGAATCCTCTTCAGCATCCCCGCGGGCTTGCGAACCGAACAGCACGAGCTTACTCAGTCGCTCGCCATAGTGCGCGGCGAGCGCTTCGCGGAGTTCGTCTAAGATCGGTTTTAGCTTCGGATTTTGCATCAAACAGCGACTCTTTTCCTATCGAGCCACATCGCAATTAAACTGAACACGACATACATCACCAGCCCCATGCCCGCGAGTGCGGTGATGCTGGGCGGCGCTTCACCTGAGAACGTGGTCATGGCAAAGGTGCCGAGTAAAAACAAACAGAAAATCGGCATTCCCCATGTGCAGAGCTTTCCGGAAGGCTTGGTGGTCTTCATGTAAATCCACAATCCGCCCAAGAGCAACGCACCTTCGAGCGCGACGGTGCCGATTTTGCTGTTCCACAATCCCAGCCCCACCATCGGCGAATCGCCGAACGCGAGCGGCAAATCGGGAAGATGAACGGGCACATCCAAAAACCAATGCGAGAGCGCGACGGCTCCGAGAACCAACGCGACGCGCGCGTTCCACAGGATGCGCGCCATTCCGTAAACCAACGCACTCCACACGACCGCCATCAGCAGGCTGTGCGAGTACGGATAGGAAACGAAATTGAGCGGACTGGCCGCCGTGTGTCCGGGATGAATCTCAACCTGCTCGATTCCTGCCAGCACAAACGACGTCCACAAAATATCCACGACCTGCGACGCGACAAACAACCACCCGAGCGAAAGCTTCGGCTCAAACTTTTTCGCAGCCAGCGCGACACCGTAATGTCCAATGAACAAGTTGCTTCTCCCTGAATAAACTCACTCGCTGCGCGGGTGCGCACTCAGTTGTGGCACCCGCGCAGCAAATCAAACACCGCTTGACAAGCGGTTACGCTTCGACCAAGTGGCCTTCACGAGCGGCTTCCATTTCGGCGACGGTGGTCGCATGTTGGAAGTTGGCGAAGGTGACGGGGAAGGCGTCGATCTCTTCAATCGTGGACTTGCCGACCAGCGATTGCAGGATACGGTTCATGCCGAATCCGCAACCGGCGTGCGGCAACGCGTGGCTGCTCACCTGCTCGATATACGGTGCGAAGTCGGCGAGTACCGAGGCTTCAACTTCTCCTTCAGTCACGTTCTTGCCTGCGCGCGCGAACCACTCGAAGCGGCGCGACACGAGATGCTCGAACATGAGGCTGTTGGTCAAACGCTGCTTCAACAGATCCAGCAAGTGCAAACGCACCGCCGCGCCGACGGACTCGCCGCTGCCGGGAAGAATCAGATCCGCGCTGTCAATGCGGCCCTTGCCGTCGGGGAACATGTTGAAGAACTTGATGACGCGCAGTTCGCGGCCGTCGAGTTCGGGATGCTCCCACATCGGATCGGGGAACTTGGTCAGGAACACCGGGCCGTACATTTCAGCGAGCTTGAGTTCCTGCCAATGTGTGAAGTCCATACCCCACTCGATGGGTTCACCGTCTTTTTTCAGAATCGCGATGGCTTCGTCATAGGTCAACTTCGCGAACGGCGTGGTCGCCCACTTGTGCAATTTCTTCGCGTGCGCTTTGTTGATGCCAAGCTCACCCGCGTGTGCGCTGATGTTGGACGCGAGCGCCTGCACGAAGCCTTGAATCTCCTGCAAGAGCGCACCGTAGAGTTCCGTTTGCTCGCCGACGAATTCGATTTCGTGCAAGCTGAACTCCATGCAGTGACGGCCGTCGGACGGATTGTGACGTTCGCCGCGGAAGCTGCGGCCTACGGTGAAGGTTTTCGGGAACAGCCCGAGCGCGCCTTCGAGGTGAAGTTGTCCTGTCTGCTTTAAGAATACGGGTTGCGCGGCCCAATTCAAACTTGAATCAAGCGACGCTTCCATTAATGAATCCACAAATTCGCAGGCACCTGACGCGCGCACCATCGAAGGAACTTCGACGTAATGATAGCCACGCGCCCACCAATGACAAAAGCTGGTTTGGGTGCTGAGGTGCCACAGTTTCACTTGCTGTTCGAGGGTCATGATCATACTCCTTGTTTTCTAACCGTGATAAATTTTCGGTGCGGCTCACTGTCCGCGCCATTCCGAATTCCAAGTGGCGGCTCGCTGTCCGCCATTACTTACCGGTTCACCGGAGCAGGCCCTGCCTGCGTGTGTTTTGGGTTTGTGGATTCTCCTTTGTTTTGAGTTTTGTTTTCTTCTGACTACTTCAGCAACACCATCTTCCGGCTTTGCGAAAATCTTCCGCTTTCGAGGCGGTAGATGTAAACTCCTGAAGCCAAGCCTGTTCCGTCAAATGTTACGCGATGTGTTCCGGCTTCCAGCAGGCCGTCTGCGAGTGTTGCCACTTCGCGGCCAAGTATGTCGTAGACTTTTAGTGAAGCGAGAGTAGCTTTATCCAAGCCAAAAGAGATTTCTGTTGTTGGATTAAATGGATTGGGGAAATTTGGGTGAAGCAAAAATGCTGAGGGCAATCCAATAGTTGACCCCACATTCAACGATTCAAGTGGTCCAATTTTGACGGCCATTGCAAAACCTCGCCAATAGCTATCTTCAAAACTTGTTCTGCCAAGAACAAAAGCATATCCGAAATTATCCAATGCCAAAGCGAGCGCATCAAACTCCTCGTCGAATTCAAAGTCACTTTGCCATAGGATGTTTGCCTCCTCGTCCGCGCGAATTAGGCGCAGACGAGGTTCCCATGCACCAGTATCTGATATGCTTGCCGCAATCAAAATTGTGCCGTCTGCCATTCGCTTGGCTCCCGCCAAGTTTGTGCAAGTGTAGGGAGGGCCCACTACGTCCCGTCCCCACAAGGTGTCGAACACGGCACTAAAGAGATAAACTCTCAACGCACTTGTTGTGCTCTCGCCGTAAGCATTATGAAGCTCAATCGGGCATAAATATTCGCCGTTGTTTGAGCCTATAATCAGCGGGCGACAAACGTGGGTTTCCGCATCATAATTGGGAATGATAAAAGCAGTTTCCGTATTGCCAACGGCAAGGTTTAAGCCCCACTCAAAACATTGTCGCTGACCAACAAACACCAATTCTCCCAGAGAGTTTTCAACCACACTATTTGCAATAAAAATATCTTGGCATTCATCCTGCCACCACCGAAAATGGTCTTCCAGAAATTCGCCGTTTCGGTTTAGCTCGAAAAAACTGGCTTGTGTTCCATCGTTATCGTCAAGATATCGTACGACAATTCGACTAGCCAGGGGCATTAAGTGTGTTATGTGGTGCGGTTCGCCGGAAATCGACTCACTCGTTTCAGTATCAAGAACATTTCCCTCCTGGCTAATTGTCCAAAAGTTAGATGTCCATCCGTTTGAATGCGTTCCTTTTGTTGCAAGCATGATATTGCCATTCTCGAGAACCACAACACCGCTTGCAGTGTTAATTAGCAGATTTGATGACCAATTCGCCAATCCACCGGCAGAAAGTTTTGTAATAATTCCGTCAATTACACAAACTGGTGAACCATCGGGCAACAATTCAATGCCATAACCTTCGGATGTGACCGTATCTTCCCCCGTCCACACCCACTCCACTTGCGGTTGTGCGAGTAGTTCGAGGGGAAACAAGAGTGTGATAAAAACCAGCGTGAATCTTGACCTGTCCATGTCGTCCACCTCCGGCTGAAATTGCTCCGAGAAATGCGGCCTAAAACGGCCACTTGCCCGATTCACCTAAATCCGATAAATATACGAATTTTCAACCTTTTATTACAACTGACGAGCGGGGGAATAGATATTGCGAATATAGTTAGTAGACTAGAGCGAATGGGGCAAATCAAACAACAGCAATGGCGCAGAATCACGAACAACTTACGAAGACCCGCACGACCCAGATTTGGGTGGGACTGGCCGCAACGGTCGTTTTTATATCTTTGATTTCTGGACACTTAGCAACTCTACGTGACCGCAGTTTGGTGGCTTCGGCCATTCAGGACGCCAATCAATTCCGGCGTGCCCTGGCCGCATTTGAAGTGGACTACGGCCAATTTCCGCAGGACACGGTTTGGAACCCGCATGAACTGGTTCAGGGCCTGCGCGACCCGGACGGAAAGCCGTATCTGCGCCTGACATCGGAGACTGAAATCACGGGATTTACCTATATGCCGGATGCGGATGGACAAGGGTACACGATTGTCCTGCACGCACGCGACCGCAAGAACACTCCGGTCGTCGCCAGCCCGTCCAGCACGACGGCGGATGACGAAGGCTAAGCCACCATCATTGCCCCTCACCCCCTTCAGATAGCCTGCTACTCTTGCCACTTGGTTTACCGAGTGGCAAGCTGCACTCGCAAAATACCGCAGGACGCCTTGAGTCCGGGTCCGACAGATTCTCTTCAAGGTTGTTTTTACTGGTGAATGGGATGGCATTTCCCTTGCAAACGGAATCGGTGAAGCTCAAGATAGGAGAAAGTGCTATGCGGAACCAACGCGGATTCACCCTTGTCGAGTTACTGGTCGTGATTGTGGTCATCGGCATTATTGCCACGATTGCGGTCCCGCGCTTTCTCGCATCGCAGGATCGCGCATATATCACGGCGGCGGTTGCTGATGTTGACCATTTTCGCAAGGCGTTGGCGGTGTATGAGATAGATTACGGCGCGTATCCCGCGCAAAATTTCGGCAGCGTTGCGGCCATATCCGCGGCGCTGATTGATCCTTCGGGAAATGACTACATGATCTTGCCGGACGGACAGAATTTCTCCTCGTTTTCGTATACTCCCGTCAATAACGGAGAGAGTTACGAGATTCAAGTCGTTGCCACCGATCACGGCAACACGGGGGTGGTTGCAGACCCATTGGGCACGGCGGTGCAATAATACAGGTCGGCGACAACGCACAATGTAGAAAAGCGACCCGGGGGGGTCGCTTCTTGTTAGTTCGAGTACGGAGTATCCCCTCGACCCGAGGGGGGATCGGCGCATCAGCCGGGTGCCCAGCCGCTTGTGGCAAGAACCCAGACCACAAGCAGCACCATGACGAAGAGGAACAGATAGCGCCACGTTTTCGCCGCGCCGTATTGCCGAACCATTTCGTCTTTGAGATCTTCGCCGGGGGACCAACTGCGGCCGAACCACCACCACAGCTCCAGCAGTGCCCATGCTGCAAAAGCGATTCCGATAACAACCGCGATGACGAGTTTGTTTTCCATCTTAGAAAAGTTTAGGCAGCCAGAGCCAAATCACAATAAGCACCACGCAAAACAAAATCACGCGCAGAATGATTGTGGGAACGGCCGTGTCACCGGGACTCCATTCATGCAGCAGCCACTTGCCGATTTTCTCGACGGCAATCAGCAGGAGCAGAATTCCCGCGAACTTTAGAAATGTGTTCCAATCCCAGGACATCTATTTCACAAATGCCGCTTTCTGCACAAACGCGGCGGCATCCGCTGCGGATGCCCCGCTAACCTCAAGCTTGAACAAGTAAATTCCCGCCGCACATTCCGCACAATTCCACTGGGCCATGTGAAGTCCGGCGCTCATTGAGCCGCTTAACAGTGTGCTTACTTCGCGGCCTAAGACGTCAAACACTCTCAATGACACATCGCTCGCGCGCGGCAACGTAAACGAAACATTCACCGCACCGTTGAACGGATTGGGGTAAAGCGGTTTCAGCTCGAATGCAAGCGGGAGCGGAATGTCGGGTGCGTCGCTGATGACAAAGCCGATGCCCTGCAAAGGAATGGTGTCGGGGCTCGATGACGCATTGCTTGTCACCGTGGCAAAGCCTTCGTAGTCGCGCTCGCTGGTTGGAGCAAACTGCACTTCGGTCGTCATGAACGCGCCGGCTTCAAGATTTACCACAATCCATTGCGGCGGACCTGCGAAGCCATTGCCGGAGACTACAAAATCTGAAATTGTGAGCGTCGCGTTGCCGGTGTTACGCAATTCAACCTGCACGATGCTGTCCTGTCCGACTTCCACCGAATCAAAATCTATGAGCGGTGGCGTGATCGTCAGTTCGGGTGCGGGCGCTCCAATTTCGCCGATGGCCGTATCGCTTTCCAGATAATAAACGAAACCATCCACGGAGGGAATTAGCACCCGGCCATATCCTTCGCCGTCCAACGCAAAACCGACCGCGCCATCTGTGCTGCCATAGACATTTTGCGTCTGCCAATTACCAAGCGAAGAGGAATAGAACAATGTTCCGGTGTAGAAGTTGCCGCTGATTTCGAGACACATTACATGCGGATTTCCGGCTCCGTCGAGCGCGAGAACCGGCTCGCCGGCATTGCTGGTCCCGGAAGCTGCTGTGCCGAAAGTCCAGTCACCCACGGGCGAGCGATAATGATAATACACAGGACGCGGAATGCCGAAGCCCTCGCTGCCGCTCGACACGCAATGCACACCGCCGTCACCGTCCACGGAGATGTCACCCGGATAGCTTTCTGCGTGCGGCACGACCAATCCGGTGACTATCCAATCGGTGCTGCCGCCTGCTTCGTTGGTGGCATGCTGCGCGTTGTAGCCGGAAAAATTTCCGCCGCGAAAGACCACGTGTCCGGCATCCTGTTCATCCACGGCAATGCGCGGCGCGGCTCCCAATCCGAAGTCGCCGATTTCCGCCTCGATGTCATTGAACTCCCATGTCAGGCCGTTGTAGTAGCCGTATTCGAGCTGATAGTCGCCTTCGTCGTCGGTAATATACACGACATAGATTGTGCCGACGGAGTTCACTGCGACATCGGGAGAGTATGCATCTTCGGTTGAGTCTCCCATCATCGTGCGCGACCACGTACCGCCAGCTTGTCGTGCCGCAAACCAGATGCGCGCATCGGATTGAAAAGCGATAACGGGTTGTTGTGTGTCGGGATTCCAGGCGATTGAAATTTCGCCAATCTGTCCCGCCGAAGATGAATCGGTCACCGTCTCCGGCGCCGACCACTGCCCGGTCGCTTCATTGCGCACGTAGTAGCGAACATTGCTGCCGTTACGGAACGCGGTGTGCGCATTGCCGTCCGCATCCACGGCGAGATTTTTCGTCAGCGGCGGTGTCGCGAATGCAACTTGCACGGCATTGCCGAAGTCCCACTGCGCGCGCGCGCCGGAAGCTGCAATAAGGATGATGAGCAGTACGAAGTTCAGGTGTTTCATTTTTCCCCTTTCTGTTTTCAAATCAACGTTTGCATGAACTACGGCATCATTTCGACGGTGACTTTTTCAAGCGCCGGGTTGTTGGCCCACGCGCTGACGGTGGCGAGCTTCTTTTTCACCGCGACGCGCCGTTTGATTTCCTGTATTTCGATATAGGACGTATCGGACTCGCAGGCCTTGTGCTGGGCATAGCAGTCAAGTTGAATGCATAACTCGCCGACGTTGACACGAGTCGTGTCGTCCCGCGATTTCGTCACCCACGCTTTGCCGGTGGACTTCTGATATATCCAGGCGTATTTCGTTTCGACGACGACATGCAGCCACGGCAGATCGAGCGCGGCAAGGCTCACATCGCCGGACACGGGCGGCGCCTGCGCTGCAAGCAGCGGTACATCTATGGTCTCGGCGGCCGCTGACGGCCAAAAGAGCCAGACGAAGAGGGCGAGCGCAGAGTAGGCAAGAATATTTTTCATCACCCGCCCCTCCGGCTGCCTTTGCGCGGCGCGGACGGCACCTCTGTGTCTGAACTGCGGCCTCCGCTCTTTTCAAATTCGGCAATGGCTTCGGGCAGCAGCTCTTCGAGCTGTTTGATTCTGCGGTCATCCGTCGGATGTGTGGAAAGAAACGCGGGCACGGCACCGCCTTCACCCTTGTAGCTCTTAAATCTTTTCCAGAACTCGACGGCTTCCCGCGGATCGTATCCGGCGCGCGCCATATACATGAGTCCCATGCGGTCGGCCTCAAGCTCCTGTCCTCGGGAATGCGGCAGCGTGCGTCCCAATGTTGTGCCTGCACCATAGGCGAGCATGGCAATCTGCCGGGTTTCTTCGGGCTTGTCGGCCAGCGCGATATCGAGCGCGACACCGCCGAGCTGCATCAGAAGCTGTTCGCTTACTCTCTCTCCGCCGTGGCGTGCGGTGGCATGTGCCACTTCATGTCCCATCACCGCGGCAAGTCCCGCTTCATTTTTGGTAATGGGCAGAATGGCCGTATAGATGCCTATTTTGCCGCCCGGTAAACAAAATGCGTTGGGTTCTTCTGAGCGAAAGCAGATGTATTCCCACTGTGCATTGGGCAAATTCACAACCGAAGAGATGTTCCGTCCGACCTTTTCAACCAGCTCCTGTTCGGCGGGATTGTTCGTGCGTGGCGTATTGGCCTTGATGTCATTGAAGGCCGAAAGCCCCAGTTGCGCCTCCTGAGACGAGTTGATTAGCATCAGCCCCTTGCGTCCTGTTTCGGGGTTCGTGTAGCAGGTGACAATCAGAGCCGCGCACAAGATCGCAGCGAGTATGGCGATTTTTTTCATCCGTTTCTCCCTTTTCATATGCAATTACGCGAGTCTGTATTCAGTTGAGGAATATCTCTTTCACAATCCCCTTCCCGACCACCTGTTCGATGCGTCCCAGCAGTTCGGGCTTGGTATGGTGCAGCGTTGCCCGCCAAACATCATGATCGCACTGAATCAACAGCCGCCCCTTTTCGAGGCCTTGAACATGGGCGTACTTGGCGATCTGCTCGCCCACGATTTCGGCCCAGCGCTCCTCAATCAGCGCCAGCCGCAGCCCTTTTTGGTACTTCTTGTCGCGCAGCAGCGCTTCAACAGCTTTGTGAACGGGGGTGGGTTTCATAGGGGTTGGTTTGGGCAACAGACTCCTGACTATCCAACACTTAATTTACGACTTCACTTCTGTTCTTACAATAGCTCACTGCTCAATTTTGAAGCACTGCGTAAGCGCAACGGGTCCAGCGTCCACGCTGGAAAACGCACAACCCCCGACGCCGCACGCCGGGGGTTGCATTAATCCCGCCAATGTTCTCGAACGAGTCTCTGCCGCGGCGTCAGCTAAGGCGCACCGGCATGATCAGCATCAGCAGGTCTTCATTTTCTTCCTGTTCAGTGGGGCGGACAATTCCCGCGGAGGTAGATGAGCCAAGCTCGAATCGCACATCCGGAGTGTCAATCTGCCGCAGCATTTGCTCCACGTAGCTCGCGTTATAGCCGATGTCCATCGGGTCACCGGTGAATTCACAGGCGATAGTCTCAAAGCCCTCGTTGCCTTGCTCTATATCCTCAACCTTGATCTGCATTTGCTGCTTTTCCAAGTGAACGCGAATCTGCCGCGAAATTTCGTTGGAGAAGATATTGGCACGGCGCACTGCCGACGTCAGTTGGTCAAGTCCTACCGTCAGCACCTGCTTATTCTCGGTCGGAATGACTGCATCATAGTTCGGATATCGTCCCTCAATCAAGCGCGTAATCAACGTCGTGTTGCCGGCACGGAATCCAAGCTGTGACCCGGCGAATCCGATTTCAATGTCCCCTTCACCCTCGGCAATGCGCTGAACCGCCTGCATCGCTTTGGCCGGCACAATCGCCGTATGCGTATCACCCTTGAAGCCATTGGACTTCGTTCCAATCTTTACAAGACGGTGACCATCTGTCGAAACGAGACGGAAATGGTCTTTGGAAAGTTCCAAAAATACGCCGGTCAGTTGCGGCCGCAACTCATCCCGTGACACGGCAAACAGAACTTTCGTTATCATGCGGCGCAGACGACTGCGCGGCATTTTGAAGGTTGTGGTTTCAGAAAGCTGCGGAACCTGCGGATAGACGTCGACCGATTCAGCGGCGCATTGATACTTCTTGCCTTCCGTATCGGTAATCGTGATACGATGCTCTTTGTTCGCTTCGATTGACACCGTCACATCGGGCAGTCCGCGCATGAGATCGAGAAACTTGCGCGACGGCAGCAGCGTTCTTCCGTCCTTCTGACCCTGCACTTCAATTTCAGTCTGCATCGTGACTTCAATATCGGAGCCCGTCAGCGTAAGCGTATTGCCCTTCAGGTCCGCCAGAAAGTGGGACAGCACGGGCATCGGGCTTTTTTGCGGAACAACGGTGGAGAGCGGCGCGAGTGCTGCCGCTAAGCTGCTTTGTGGTGCGGAGAATTTCATGAAAGGTTTCTGAGTCTGATAATAAAGAGAAAAGATTAAAAGAAATTGGTAGTCGTAACAGAGACCGTGAATTCGTGGACAACTGTCCTTAGCTCTTGGTTTTCAGTTACTCTGTCATCTGCATAACCGAGTGCACGGTTGATGTCACTTGTCCCCTCACTCTGCAATGTCCCCAATTTCCCGCCAATCATCCCCCGTCATTCACTCCGCGAGTAAACAATTCGCGGAGTTGCCAACAGCTATTCACATACTTGTGCGCACAATCGGACCGAGTGAGAGCCTGCGCTCAAGATCATTTAATGCGGCAACGGTTTGCACCTCATCCGTTTTGCGCAACTCAGTGATGGTATCCCGCGCATGTATAACGGTTGAATGATCGCGCCCGCCGAAGAATCCGCCGATAGTCTTGAGAGAATGCTCGGTCAATTCCGTCATCAAATACATCGCGATCATGCGTGCGTACGCGATTTCCTTTTTGCGCGTTTTTCCCCGCAGCGCGTCCTGACTGATTCTGAAATAGTCCGCCACCGTTTGTTGAATCAGTTCCACCGGCGGCCGTCCCGTGCGCTTTCCGGTTTTTTCCTGAATAACTCGCTGTGCAAGCTCAAGCGTTGCTGGCACTCTGCCGAATTGACAGTGCGCCACGAGAGCTGCAAATGCGCCTTCGAGCTCTCTTACATTGCTGGTAATGTGTGTAGATAATAGGTCTGCAACATCGAGCGGCAGCGGGAAGTTTTCAAATTTTGCGCGGTCCTGCAAAATTGCCAGACGTGTCTCATAGGTCGGAGGATTGACATTCGTCACAAGTCCCGAATCGAAACGCGAAATCAAACGTTCATCAAATCCTGCAAGTTCATGCACCGGGCGATCCGAGGTCATCACGATCCTGCGTCCGCTTTGATGCAGCGCGTTAAAGGCGTGAAAAAATTCGGTCTGCGTGCGCTCTTTCGTGGCAAAGAACTGAATGTCGTCCACGAGCAGCAGGTCGACATTGCGGTATTTGTCGGTGAAGTCCGATCCCTGCTGCGTTCTTACAGATTGAATAAAATCCTGCGTGAAGCGTTCGGATGAGACATATCTAACTCGGATGCCGTCATAGCGGCGCACGGACAGCACCCGGTTGCCGATGGACTGCAGAAGGTGTGTTTTGCCCAATCCCGTGCCGCCGTAAATCAGCAGCGGATTCCACAGCGTAGGCCGTGACAAATCAGAGATTGCCAAACACGCGGCGCGCGCGAAGCTGTTGCAGTCTCCCTCAATAAAATTTTCGAAGCGGTAGCGAGGATTGAGATTGGCCTCGGCCGCAAGTTCCGCCGCGCTCACCGAGTGTCCGTTGGCCGGCACGTTCTCAGGATGCTTGGCGGGCGCAGTGGTGGTGAATTTCAGATTTCGTTGGCGCGGTATTTCGCCGGCTCCCTGAACGCGAATGCGCACACGCACGGGTTCGCCCGTGTTTTCAAGTGCCACGGCTTCGAGGCCCGGGACAAAATGTTCTTCAACGAACTCGCGGTGAAATTTTGAGGGAGCAAGCAGAGTAAGTACGCGGTCTTCAAGCTTTTCGGGCTTGAGGGTCTCAATCCAGGAACTGAATGTGGTCTCAGAGACCGAGGGCGCCACCGCCGACATAATCGACGACCATAATTCAGCGGCTGGCGGCGTTGCAACAGAAGCCATAGGCGAGATTAGAATATAGTTGCAAAAGTGGAGAGAAGCACGGAGGATAACTCCGCATCGTGTGAGGGTTTATCCCCCGAACCTCACTCAGCGGGCTCATAATATAACACATCCACACCGATTGTCAACGAGAATAACTCCTCTTTTTACTCGCACTTACAATCGTTAGAGAGTTGTTAATTCGTGCTCTGATACCTTAACCGTCGATCAAGTTAGAGAGGCAACAGTCCCAGAGGAGGCTATATCAACTTATACTCAGGCAAGCGGCGAAATTTTCCCTGTTTTTATGCACAAGGAAAATTGGAAACTCTTGCCGTGTGCAAAAAATCTCGCACTTCTCTGACCCGTCAATCGCATCCGATTGTGCTCGACTGCGCGCAGGCCGGACACGTCATACTGCCTGTAGTGGAACAGGAGAAGAACCGTCACAGCTTTTAAGAACACGTGACCGATTCGCACCGCAAGCCTCCGATAATCAAGGATGGCCTCTCTAAATCCTGGTGACAGATAATAAGAAACAATGATTTAGACATTATCTTGTGTGCGATCGTGCGGCGTGGGCGGTTGCCAATATCGCCTGATTTGTCTATTTTACAGGTTCGCCTGCAATCGAATTGAAGAATTACACATATACCGAAGTCTGAGCCATGAAAAGAACTTACCAACCATCGAAGCGCCGCCGCAAGAATCGTCATGGATTCCGCGAGCGTATGGCCACAAAAAACGGCCGGGCTGTACTCGCTCGCCGTCGCGCCAAGGGCCGCAAACGCCTGACTGTCTCGGATGAACGAAGCTAAGTTTCCATCTTCCGAGCGCCTGTCGGGCCGTTCGGAGCTGGAACAGGTTCGCAAATTGGGCCAGCGACGGACACTTCCGGAGCTGGTTCTTTTTTTTTGCCCGGGCAGCCCGGCCGAAAACTGGGCTGTGCTGCCATGCGCAAAGTCGGCACTGCGGTGGTCCGCAACTACCATCGCCGCAGGCTGAAGGAGTTTTACCGCTTGAACAAGGGGCTGTGGGCGGAGGGTGGACACTACTTCGCACTCTTCCGCCAGCCCGTGACCGATTGGACTGATTTTGAGGTCAGGCTTCGCGCCCTGCTCTCCAAACTTTCGTAGTCCGTCTTGCTTCTTTCCGATTTCAAATTTCCAATTTTATTGTGTCCTGGCTGTTGATCCAGCTGATTCGTGCGTATCAGGTTACGCTTGGCCCCCATTTGGGCGGGCGCTGCCGGTTTACCCCGACATGTTCGGAATATGCCATCGAAGCACTTAATAAAAAAGGATTTGTCAAAGGACTTGCACTATCAATTCGCAGGGTCGCGAAGTGCGGCCCCTGGCATCCCGGCGGCGTGGACTTAGTTCCAGAGTCAAAGGGAACAACAACTTAAAAAAGAACACCGTGTTTGATCGCAACACCATTATCGCACTGATTATTGTTGGCATCATAATCATCCTGATGCCCGTGTACAACAAATGGCTGATGCCGCCTCCTCCGGCAAATCAGCAGGCAGAAACCGTCATTGAGCAGTCAAGCCCTGAAAAAACAGACAAGTCATCAGGTACCGAGGCGATAACGTCCGCCCCTGCGGATACAATAAACGCCACGGTCGCCGCCGTCGTGGATTCGGCAGCCCCGGTCAAACCCTACACCTCGGAGCTGGTCGAAATCGAGACTCCAAAGTATAAGCTGTGGATCGGCTCAGATGGTCGTCCGACAAGTTACATACTCAATGATTACAAGCTCAAAGCTGGTCCTTCAGTCAACCTTCATGCGATGGCAACTGCAAAGGATTCGGCCATCGGCACTTGGGATATTGATCTCGGACCGCGAAACATCAGCACGCTGCGGGGACTTTACTTCGAACCCAGCAGGTCACGACTGGCGGTCCTGGGTGGCCGCGACTCGCTCGAGCTGAACTACACTTCGCCGGCGGGTCAGAAACTAACTGTTTATTATATTGTTGACAGCGAACGATATGGATTCGACCTCGTCATTCGCGCCAACGGCTACTCCACACCCGACACCCGCGAATATAAACTGACGTGGCAGGGCGGGGTTCCCACAACCGAACCGGATCCTGCATCAGATCACGAGTTCGGCGGAGCCTACGCGATGGTGGGTGAAGAGCTCGAGAATTCCCAGCTTGGCAGCGATCCCAAGGTGGAGTTCTCCGCGACCGGGCGGACCCCGTTTGTTGCCGCGCGCTCGAAATACTTCATAGCCGCGATGATTCCCAGCAGCCCGGCCGCCGGAGCGGATTTGCTCGGCCGCACGCGGGTTGCCGGTGAAAAGACCGTCCCACATATATATGATGCAAGCCTGCGCATGCCGTGGGAGGGCGCGACGCTCGAAAGCCGGGTGCAGGTTTATTGGGGGCCGATTGACAAGGAGAATCTCGAAGTTTATGGTGTCGGTCTCGAGAACACGATGAACTGGGGCTGGAGCATCGTCAAGCCGTTCTCGCTGGCCACGTTGTGGCTGTTGAAATTCCTGGGCAAGTTCATATCCAATTACGGCATCGTCATCATCATCTTCTCGATATTGGTGAAGGTGCTGCTGTGGCCGCTCACGCGCAAGTCGCAGATTGCGATGAAGAAGCTCGCGGCGCTGCGTCCTGAGATTGAAGCGCTGAAAGAAAAGCACGCCAAGAATCCGCAGGCGATGAACGCGGCCATGATGGCTCTCTATAAAGAGCGCGGCGCCAATCCCGCTGCGGGCTGTATTCCGATGCTGCTGCAGATGCCGATTCTTTATGCGCTGTTCATCGTGTTCCGCAGCACGATCGAGTTTCGTCAGGCGCCCTTCTTCGGTTGGATATCGGACCTGAGTCAGCCCGACTTCATGTTTCATCTGCCGTTTTCGATTCCGCTCTACGGCAGCGGCGTCGGCTTGCTGCCGATCGTGATGGGCGTGTCGCAGTTCTTCATGTCGAAGGCCACGCTCACGGATCCGAATCAGAAGGCCATGCTCTACATCATGCCGGTGATGATGGTGCTGCTCTTCAACAATTTCCCCAGCGGGCTTTCGCTGTATTACACACTCTTCAATGTGTTGGCGATAGTTGAACAGCGTTTCATCAAATTGCCGGAAAATTTCGGCTCGGCGGTGGTGGTGGAAGACAAGCCGAAGAAGAAGATAAAGAAGTAGGGGCACAACATGTTGTGCCCGGGTGCCGCACCGCCCGAACGCACAAAAAAACGGCGCCTGTGTTTGCAGGACGCCGTAAAAGCGACACGCCAGACATTTGTTTTGCCCACCGGCTTGGCCATGCCGCCGCAGCGGTTCAGCCTTTGTGCCTGGCGCTTCAATGATTACACGACGCGGCTCTAACATTTGTTCCCGGGCGGCTCATGTAGGGGCGGATGGCGATCCGCCCGGGCGGGGCAGAGATTTCAAGCGCGCTGTCATCCTGAACGAAATGAAGGATCTATTCAGAGCACCCCACGGACGAAAAGCGTAAACCAACACCGCATCGCACATGGCACTACCAGATTACGAATCCATAATGTTGCCGTTGTTAAAACACATGCAACGAGGTATTGAGTTTAGCAAAAGCGATCTTGTTGCTGCGATGGCAAGGCATTTTGACCTGACAAACGATGAACTGGTCCTTCTTGTGAAGAGTGGAACGCCAGCGTTTGGCGGGCGAGTGCATTGGGCGCTGCAATACATGATGAACGCCAAACTTGTTGATAGACCTGCGCGCGCGACATACAAGATTACTGCGCGAGGCAAGGAGTTGCTGAGCTCAAACCCTCCGCAAATTGATATCGCAGTGCTTCGACAGTTTCCAGAATTCGTGGCGTGGCAGGGCAAGGCAAGAGAAAAAACGAAGGTCGACGAGCAAGACAGCCCAAAACCACCATCAGACCATCAGCTTACACCCGACGAACAGATCGACCGTGGTTACACCCAAGTTCGAAGCACTCTGGCAGCAGAACTTATAGAGAAAGTCAAATCCTGTTCCCCGCGCTTCTTCGAGCAGCTTGTAGTTGATCTTCTTGTAAGGATGGGTTACGGAGGTTCAGTTGAAGAAGCGGCGCGCGTTGTCGGTAAGTCAGGTGACGGCGGCATTGACGGCATCATCAAAGAAGACAAGCTTGGCTTGGACATAATTTATGTTCAAGCAAAACGCTGGGAGAATGTTGTCGGAGCCGGATCGGTGCGCGACTTCTCTGGAAGCTTGGATTACCACGGTGCGAAGAAGGGTGTATTTATTACGACCTCACAGTTCACGAAAGATGCGCGGGAATTTGTCACAAGAATTGGCGAGAAGAAAGTTGTCTTGGTGGACGGCTTCGAACTTGCCCAGCTCATGATAGACCACGACATCGGCGTCAGCACCGTTACGACTTACACCATCAAACGTCTCGACTCAGACTATTTCGAAGAATAGATTCTTGTCTGGCCGATGAGTCATATCATAATTTGTGATGAAAGCAGTACAGACGACAACTACATGGTTGTCGGCGGGCTCATCATCCCCCCGAAAAACTATGAGCTACTGATCGAGGAATTTCTGACGTGGAAAGCAACGCACAAACTCAACCCGCATAGCGAATTCAAGTGGACCAAGGTCAGCAATCGGTATCTGCCCTTGTATTTGGAGTCGATAGAGTGGTTCTTTCGTCACCTGCACTCTAACCATGTAACCTTCCGCGCACTTGTTGTAAACACTCGCGTGTCAGAATACCATGAGTACGGCAAAGGAAACACCGAGACATCTTTCTACAAAGTTTATCATCACCTGTTGTTGAATGCTGCAAAGCAGATTCTTGAGACAGACCCCTCCGGGAAAGCGCTTGTCTTGCTCGACGACAAGACAAACAATTATCCGTTTCGACTTGATGTCCTGAAGAAAACCTTGAACAGTGCGCTTCGACGCGATGTTGGGAGATCAAATGCGATTGCCAATGTTGAACCGCGCAAGTCCAGCGGAGAATCAAACGAATCGTTGATTCAAATAGTGGACATACTCATTGGTGCCGTCTCGTTCATTCGCAACGGCAGACACGAATTGCCTAGTGCCTCAAAACCCAAGATCGAACTCGCGTCAAAGGTTGCTGAGTTAGCCAAGACTGACCTTGCCTTTGACACGGGCAGTCGCGCAGCCTTCAACCTGTGGACACTCGACGTTCGGAAGATGTTGGAAGCAAAAAAACGGCGCTCCCCAAAAGGAAGCGCCGAAAATTGAAACCGCCCTACCGCCTAAGCCTTTCAGCAAGCTGTACCATGAGGTACAGGTTTCAGCGACAGCGGCGATTCAACCTTTATACGTGCAAATCGCACGCCTTGTTTCAGATGAAACATACGAAGTGAGCTTGAGAAAGTCAAGCGAACAGCACAACTATCGCAAAACACGCAAAAACAGACAGATACACACCGCAACGAACCCAACCATGAACCCCGACGAGATCCAAAACGAAACCCCGGAGCAGACTCCGGAAGAGCAGTCACACACCGAGCCCGACTCAGCTCCGGCGACGGACAATGACGCGCTGGAATCCTTTTCTACTGATGAGCTCGGCCCGGCATCGACCGCCGAAGAAGTCGCCGCCGAACCTGCCGCCGCGGAAGCAAATCTGGACAAAATCCGCGCCGCCATTCGTGAGCTCGACCAGGGCCACATGAAAGACGGCAGGCGCAACTACAAGGAATTTTTCGAACACGCGAAATCCGTCGGCGGGCTGTTCAAAACACTGAAGCCGCTGCCGCACGAGGAGCGCGAAAAACTCTGGCAGGAGTTCAGCGCGTTGTGCGACGACGCGCGCGCGCAGCAAAATTCGGAACGCGAAGAGCAGCGGCTTGCCTCGCTGGAGCTGCGCGGCAAACTCGAAGCGCGTCTAATCGAGCTGCAGCAAGCGGGACCCAACGCGAAGTTCGCCGACGATTTCAACAAGATATCCGATCAAATGAAGGCGATTCGCGAAGAGTTTTCGGGCACGAAAGAGAAACAAAGCCCGCTGATTCCCAAAGACCGCGAAGCGCTGTGGAAATTGTGGAAGACAGCCGACGACGCGATTTGGTCTCACCGCAAAGCTGTGCGCGAGGAAAACTATGCGCAGGGAAAAGAGCACATGCAGCAGTGCGCGGAGCTTGCGGCGAGCGGCGATCCGTTCGATTGTCATAAAAAGATAAAAGAGCTTCGTCCGTGGCAGCGCAGCGCCGAACTCTCGCGCGAACAGCGTGACGAGATTCGCAAATCGCTCGACGCGTCGTGGGAAGCCGCGGCGGTGCGCATCGAAAGCGGTCGCGCAGAACGCAAGAAACAATATGAAGAATGGACGGAACGCACGAGCGGACTGCTGGCCGAGTGGGAAACCAAACTGGAGAAAATGCGCGACTTTCGCGTAAAGCTCGAAGAGCAGATTGCGCGCCTGAACGACATGGAAACCAATGCGCGCACAGACGAATTTGCGGATCAGGTGGCGGGCTGGCGCGAAGAGAAGGAAGCCAAACTCGCCGATGTCGACAAGAACCTCGCCTCGCTTATCGAGAAGATTGAGTCCGTAAAGAAGAGATTAAAGTAGGTGATATGCCACAACAGAAGTACTCTGTAACACAACAGCCCATTGATACTCTTCTGTCTTGGGTCAAGTCGGGAGAGATTGCGATTCCCGAAATCCAACGTCCGTTTGTGTGGAGCGCAACGAAGGTTCGCGACCTTTTAGATTCTCTGTTGCAGGGTTATCCAGTTGGCTACCTTATTGCCTGGCGAAACCCAACAGTCCGACTGAAGGATGGCACGCAATCAGCTGGAAAGCGAATTCTTATTGACGGGCAGCAGCGAGTCACTGCCTTAATGGCGTCTTTGCTGGGACGTGAAGTCGTGACCAAGGACTATGAGACTGTGCGCATACGTATTGCGTATCACCCAATTGAGCGAAGATTTGAAGTGACAAATCCCGCCATCAAAAAGGACAAAAGCTGGTTGCCAGATATCGCAGAGGTCTTTGCTCCAACTGCTAGTATGTTTTCGCTTGTCAACGAATATTGCCAAAAAAACGAGAGCGCGTCGCAAGATGCAGTCTTCAAGAGCTTGGAGGGCCTTCGCCAAATCACCAACAATTCAGTTGGCTTAATAGAGCTCGAGGCCGATCTTGGTATTGAAACGGTTACGGAAGTGTTTATTCGAGTAAACTCAGCCGGAACGGAGCTGAGCCAAGCGGACTTTGCGATGTCCAAGATTGCGTCAAGCGAGCAGTATGATGGGCACACCCTTCGGAAAGCAATTGATTACTTCTGTCACCTAACAGTTGCTCCGGAGTTCCACGGAATTATTGCAGACAAGGACAAGGAGTTTGCGAAAACCGACTATTTTCAGAAAATGTCGTGGTTGAAGCAAGAAGGTGACGATATTTACGATCCGGCATATACGGATATGTTGCGCGTAGCCTATACGTCTGAGTTTGGTAGAGGCCGCCTTGAAGATTTGGTAGCGTTGCTGTCTGGAAGAAACTTTGAGACAAAACAATACGAAGCGACTGTGGCAGAAGAATCCTTTGAGAGATTAAGGGCTGGCATACAGAACTTCATGAGCGAAACAAACTTCAAGCGCTTTGTCATGATTATACGCTCGGCGGGATTTGTCGACGCTACCTTAGTCGGATCTCAGAACGCTCTCAATGTCGCGTACATATTGTATCTCTTGATGCGAAGGCACAACGTGCCGGCACCCGAGATTGAATCCTTCGTTCGCAAGTGGTTTGTCTTGTCAATGCTAACCCAGCGATATTCTGGTTCCGCCGAAAGCACCATTGATTTTGATGTTCGCCAGTTTGAACAACAGGGGTTTCACAAGTACATTGAGGCAATTATGTCGGGAACATTGTCCGATTCATATTGGTCGGTGCAATTACCGCAAGAGATGGTTACCTCGTCTTCAAGTTCGCCCGCTTTCCGCGTTTTTCGCGCAGCACAGGTAAAGCTAAACGACAAAGGGTTCCTGTCGCGCGACATCACGGTACAGGATTTGATTCTTAATCGTGGGGACCACCACCACATCTTTCCAAAGAACTACCTCAAGAAAGAGGGCGCATCAAAAGGTATCTATAATCAGATTGCAAACTACGCAGTCACGCAGAGCGAGATAAATATTGCGATTGGAGATCTCGCACCAAGCAAGTATTTCTCTACATTGTTTGAAGCCTGCTCGCGGGGGCAATCGGCATATGGCGCCATCAACGATCTTGACGAATTGAAAGAGAATCTGCGTGCTCATTGCATCCCTGATGGAATCACCGAGATGAGCTCGGAACATTACTCCGACTTTCTTGACGCACGTCGAACGGCAATGGCCGATCGGATGCGCATGTACTTCAGGAAGCTCTGAGTTCGCCCGTGACCCCACCCGCCGACACCATTGCCGCCATTGCCACTCCACCGGGAATTGGCGGCATCGCCGTCATCCGAGTTTCCGGACCAAAGTCGTGGGAAGTTGCAAGGCTCCTCGGGTCTCCCTCCGTTCACGGGGGGAATATGGGGGGGCTGGAAACAGCTCCAAATACGGTTAAGCACGCATACATATACAATAATAACAATGAGCTGATTGACGAAGTGTTAATCAGCTTTTTTAAGTCCCCGCATTCCTATACAGGAGAAGATGTCATTGAGATTTCCTGTCATGGCGGGAATGTTGTATCTAAGCGCATATTAAAATTGATATTGTCACAGGACGTGCGCATGGCACGCCCCGGAGAGTTTACTGAGCGCGCATTTCTGAATGGCAAGCTCGACTTAGCCCAGGCCGAGGCCGTGGCAGGCCTGATTCATGCTCGTTCTGAGGCTTCTGCTCGCACCGCACTGTCGCAGTTGTCCGGAAAGCTCTCGGAGCATGTCCGGGAGATGCGCGCGAAGATATTGGATTTATTGGCATTGTTAGAACTTGAGCTGGATTTCAGCGAGGAAGACGTAAGTTTCCAGTCTTTGGAGTCCCGAAAGACCGATTTGTTAGAGCTTCAGCAAAAAATCAAACATCTAATCTCGTCGTTTGCCCGAGGTCGAATCGAACGCGAAGGACTTCGCGTGGCGATTGTAGGAGCGCCGAATGCCGGAAAGTCCACTCTTCTGAACCGGATTGTTGGCGACGAGCGCGCCATTGTCTCACCCCATCCCGGCACGACCCGGGATGTTATCGAGGCCCATCTTGAGCTTTCCGGCCATGAAGTCATCTTTCAGGACACTGCCGGTTTGCGCGACACGGAGCACGAAATCGAAAGTATTGGTATCGAACGCACGCGAAAAGCGCTGAGTCGCGCCGATCTCATCCTTCTCCTTATTGATAGTCAGACCGGAGACCTGCCCGGACCGGAAATGCTGGCCGAAATCGCGAACAAAACTCCGTTAATCGTGTATAATAAGAGTGACCTCAGTCGCGCGGAGTATGCCGTCCCCTTTGCAACACACAGCGGCGTGTTTCACATTTCGGCGCTGTCAGGCGGCGGAGTGGAAGAGTTGCTCACAGAACTGACCCGCGTGTTCACCGAAGAGCTTGAAACCGCAGGTGACCTGATCATCACCGAGCAGCGCCATCACGATGCCCTTCGGCGGGCAAACGAGGCCCTCGTTCGTGCACAATCTCTTTTCAGCGAATCCACATTGATGGCCGCCGATCTCCGCGACGCCGCCAACGCGCTTGGTGAAATCACCGGCGAATCCATCGGCGAAGAGGTGCTGGACAGAATCTTTTCGAAGTTTTGTATTGGTAAATAGAAAGTAGGTAGAAATGTCTGTATTAAGTGACGCCGTGCTGGAATCTGTCGTGAGGAATTATGTTGCCGAGAGCCGCCCGAAGTCGAAGGCCGAATTCGCATTCTATGTCGGCCAGCCTTCGCTTGAGGCCGCGATTCGCGCCGCCGCTTGCGCAACAAAGTCTGACGGCAAGCCCGGCAAACACCACCGCAAAGGTTCCATTGATTCGCTGAAGATAGCCGAGGAAAAACTCGTTGGCTTGAAGGATTCTCTCGAGGCTTGCAAGACTTTTGATGCGCTGCTTGAAGGAGTCGAGCGCGCGATTCTGCCAATCCCCGGATTGAACGATGTGTATGCGTATGATACCGCGACCCGCATCGGCGCCTATCTGAACATCTGGCCGAAACACGTGTATCTGTACACAAGCACGCGCACGGGCGCCAAACAGCTTGGCATCGTCACCAAGAAGCGCTTGCTGCTCTTTAATTCACTGCCCGCAGCTTTTCAGGAGCTCGAACCCTACGAAGCCGAAGAAGCGCTGAGCAATCTGAAGAAGCTGATCAGCGAGCCTGCCGCACCGGCCTCGTATTTCAGTCAGAGTCAGGAATAAGGACGCTGAAATAATCAGTTGGCAACAAAAGCAGGGCGCTCCGCTGCTTGGCGCGTTTCTGCGTTCTCTTCAATTTCGAATTTACCGCCCCCGTGCCCACACAAAAATCCGACACAAAGTTACTGAAGTCGCTCGGCAGGAAAGCCAAAGCCTCGCGCAAACTCGAAGTCTTTCCAAATCATTCGCCGGGGAAGATGGAGGTCACGCTCAACTGCACCGAGTTCACCTGCCTCTGTCCGGTCACCGGTCAGCCCGACTTCGCACACATCGAAATCATCTATACTCCCGACAAATACGTCGTCGAATCCAAGTCGCTGAAACTCTATCTCGAAACCTTCCGCAATGTCGGCGTTTTCCACGAACATCTTGCGGTGGACATCGGCGAAGATTTTATGAGGTTTGTCAAACCGCTTCATGTTGAAGTCATCGCCCATTTCAACACGCGCGGCGGCATCGCAATTTCGGCAGCCTACTCAAACACGCGAAGGAAGTGAAACCGGATTTTCTGATCTTTGATTGCGACGGCGTACTTGTGGACAGCGAGTGGTTGGTCGCGCGCATCGAAGTGGAAACACGCGCGGAGTTCGGTCAGCACATCACTATTGAAGAATACATCCGCCGCTACGTGGGGTTGTCTACGCGCTCTCCTGAATATCTCGAAAGCTTGAAGGACTTGCCATCCGGGTTTCGTGATGTGATGAAACTTCGCGTCGAGCGCGCGTTCCACGAAGAGCTCGAGGCGATTGATGGAGTTGCCGAAACGCTTGCCCGGCTCAAGCATTGGCCCAAAGCAATTGCATCGAGTTCAAGTCCGCACGAAATCGTAATGATGTTGGAGCATGTCGGCTTGCTGCATCACTTCGAAATGCACGCGGCGGCACCCGCATCGGGCGCTCCGTTTGTTCCGAAAGCGCACAGTGGTTATAACATCTTCTCTGTCTCCATGGTCGCTCGCCCAAAGCCCGCCCCGGATGTCTATCTGCACGCCGCCGAGCAAAACAATGTCCTTCCTGCGCAATGTCTCGTAATCGAGGACTCCGTGGTTGGCGCGACGGCGGCGCTTTCTGCGGGCATGACCGTTTGGGGTTTCACGGGTGCCCGTCACCAGACCGATGCCTCCAGGGAGCGGTTGCGCAACCTTGGCGTGCATCGCATCATCGAAGAAATGAGCGAGTTGCCCGGTCTGATTGACTGAAAATCCTGAGGATTTTCGTATTGTTGACCCCGGCGAGATCCGGGGTTTATTCATTTCGCAAAAGATAAATAATTGTTTATATTGTGTTTGTAGAAGACAAAACAACTCACTCCGTATTAAGTGTGCAAATAGAAGCACTTAACTGACAAGAAAGAAAACAGGTCGTAATTCAATAACAGCCTCGCATTTTTAGACTCAACTTTAGTATATTATAAGCTTGACTAAATTGGTGGAATCTGACCCTTTCGGGAGGCACCATGGCCGAATTAAGTGAATATACCTACCGCGGTGCGCGAGCCTGTGTGCTCATGCACGAGCAGTTCATGCAGGATTTTCTCGACCTGTGGTGGGCTGCCAAGTCTGCGGAGATCAAACTGCCGGAAACCGAAGACCCGGACTACCAGAGCCTCGACCATCTGTTGGTGCATGTGCTTCGCGCGGGACGCGGGTACATGACATGGATGTGCGAAAAGCTTGGATTACCTGATCCGGACATTAACGCGGCGCCCGCAGTCGAAGATGTAGAAGAGCAGTGCGACGAATATCTGGAATATCTGCTCGAGAAGTGGCGCACGCCGCTCGCGAACGTTCCGGAAGAAGCGTTCAACGCGGTGCACAAGTCGCGCTGGGGAGTGGATATGGCAATTGAGTCCATGCTCGAACACGCGGTCATGCATCCATTACGCCACTCGTTCCAATTGGAGGAATTGTTGTCGGAGCAAGCGCCCGACTATTTGGAGTAAGCACCTTTTCACAGAACTGAGGGAGAACACAAACGATGAAAAACGTTTTGAAGTGGATCGGAATCGCGGCCGGTATATTGATATTGATCGTCGTCATGTACGGCGGCTATATCTTCATGCAGGCCGGAAGTATCATGAGCAAATCGTACGCGGATGTCAAAGGCAAAAATATCTATGTGCCGAGCGACAGCGCAACGATTGAACGCGGACGCTATCTGGTTTCATCGGTCGGGACGTGCGCAGGCTGCCACATGCCCGACTTGAGCGGACACGAGTTGGACATGGGGCCGTTCGCCTTTTTCAGTGCCCCCAATATCACCTTCGGCAAAGGCGGATTGCCGGCGGACTATTCCATTCAAGATCTTGATTTAGCCGTACGACATGGAATTAAACGCGATAAGACCGGCATGTTGATTATGCCGAGCTTTCACCTGAATCGCATATCCGATGAAGACCTTGCTGCTATTTATGCGTATTTGAAAGTTGCTCCGAAAGTTGACGTCGAACGCAAACCTTTTGCGCTCGGCCCGATTGGTAAAATGGTGTTGGTGAAGGGGGGACTGGTCAACGAGGCCGCCGTGACCGACCACAGCTTCAAGAGTCCGAAGCGTCCCGAAATTGCCGTCACCGCTGAGTATGGAAAGTATATCGCGGAAATCGCCTGCATCGGCTGCCACGGTCCGAACTACAGCGGCGGCCCGGTGTTCGAAGGCGACCCCAATTGGCCGCCGGCGGCGAATCTGACGAAGCACTTGAAGCACTACAATTACGAGTCATTCGCGAATCTGATGAAGACTGGAATTCGTGCGGATGGCACGCTGGTGGACACGCTCGCCATGCCGACAAGTCTCACCAAACTTGCCGACAGCGTCGACGTCGCGGCCTTATGGACTTACTTGAGCGCGCTGCCCGAGCAGCAGGATGCCAGCATGGATTGGCATACCATTCTCGCAAAACACTAAGCATTCTAAAGAGTGTCGTCATCCTGGACTTTCCTGCGCGGCAGACAGGATGACGACGCTCGATTCCATTTTGGTGCGACCATGACTCTTGCCGATCTCAAGCACTTGCTGCACTACACACGCTGGGCAAACTCGCAGATTATTGAAGAGATGCTTTCGCATGTGGACGCTCCGCCGCGTGCCGTGACGTGGCTTGCGCACAATCTTGCCGCCGAGCATCTCTGGATCGACCGCATGACGAACGATCCGCGCAATCATCTTGTGTGGCCGGATTGGAAACTCTATGAATGTCTGGAGCAGCAGCAGGAACTCGCTCGCCGCTGGGAAAAATTCTTCACCGGCATGTCCGACGACGATCTCGATCGCAAGGTGACCTACACCAATTCACAAGGCAACGAGTTCACAAACTCCGTGCGCGAGATCCTGACACATCTCGTCCTTCACGCTCCCCATCATCGCGGACAGATCAACGCCGAACTCCGCGCCATGGGCTTCGAGCCACCGTGGATTGATTATATTCAGGCGGTCAGAACAAAACAAATATAGAGTATCGCCGTTGTGGATTTCAAGACCCGCAATGGCGACAAACACCCCCAAATTGAACATCCGTCTCCTGAATAAGCTCGATCTGCTCGTCTGGCACGAACTGCGTTGCAAACTTTGGCCGGACCCGCCCCCGGATCGCGAAGAAGTGGGACGGCTGTGGCTGAATCCGCGCTATATTGTCTGGCTCGCGGAAAACGACGACGGCCGCATCATCGCCTTTCTCGAAGTACAGCAGTGCAATCGCGCCGACGGCTGCGAGTCCGACCGCATCCTTTATATAGAAGGATGGTATGTCGAGCCGGACTATCAGCGGCAGGGCATCGGCACCGCGTTGATGAGCACCGCGGAGCAATGGGCACGCGAGCACGGATTGCTCGAACTTGCCAGCGATGCGCTGCTCGAAAACAATATCAGTCACGAAGCGCACAAGAAGCTCGGCTTCAAAGAAGTTGATCGCCAAATCAGTTACATGAAGAAACTCTAATTCGTTTTTTATTTAATGTTCTATGAAAGCCATCACCTTCTCTCAATACGGCTCCCCCGACGTTCTGAAATATGAAGACGTCCCCACGCCGACGCCGAAGGACGACGAAGTCTTAATCAAGGTTCACGCGTCTTCGGTGAATGCCGCCGATTGGCATCTCTTGCGCGCCGACCCGTTCTTGGTGCGGTTCATGATGGGCTTCACAAAACCTAAAATCAATATTCTCGGCGGCGACGTCGCAGGCACTGTTGAAGCGATCGGCAGGAACGTGCGGGAGTTCAAAGTCGGCGATGAAGTCTTCGGCGACGTGTTCGATGAAAACTTGGGCGGATTTGCCGAGTACAAGTGCGCGCGCGAAAAATATCTTGTCGCCAAGCCGAAGAATCTCAGCTTTGAAGAGGCCGCCGCTGTTCCCTTGGCGTCCGTGACTGCCTATTATGGTTTGCGCGATGTTGCCAAAGTTCAGCCGGGACAAAAAGTCTTGGTCAACGGCGCCGCCGGCGGAGTCGGAACGTTCGCCGTGCAAATCGCCAAAGCGTTGGGAGCTGAAGTCACCGCCGTCTGCAGCACGCGCAACCTCGAACAGTCGCGCTCGCTCGGTGCAGATTACGTCATTGACTACACCAAAGAGAATTTCACCAAGAGCGGCAAACAATACGACGCCATCTTCTGCGTCAACGGCTACTATCCCATCAGCGACTTCAAACGGTCGCTTGCACCAAACGGAATTTATGCCATGGCCGGCGGTGGCAACAGACTGCTTCTCGATGCGATGTTTCTGGCGCCGCTCCATTCCATGTTCAGCGGCAGGAAGATGACGATGGTGGCCTCGAAACCTGATAAGGGCAGACTCAGTGCCGTCAAAGAGCTCATCGAATCTGGCAAAGTCCGCCCGGTCGTTGAAAAGACGTATCCGCTCTCCGAAGTCCCCGACGCCATTCGCTATCTCGAAACCGGACACGCAAGAGGCAAAGTTGTAATCAAAGTCGCATAGTATTTCCATTTTCCATTTTGCTCCTCACCATCGTCCTATCCAGCGCGCTGCTCCTTGTGATTGCCTACAAAACCTACGGCAATCTGCTCGCGCGTCTGTTGAGGTTGGATGGAAACAAGAAAACACCGGCAGTCGAGTTGAATGACGGCGTGGACTACGATCCGATTGACTGGCGCTTCCTGATGAGCCAGCACTTCTCGGCCATCGCCGCCGCAGGTCCAATCGTTGGTCCGATTGTCGCGGGCATGATGTTCGGCTGGCTGCCCACATTATTATGGATTTTGCTCGGCGCGATTTTTATCGGCGGCATTCATGATTTCGGTTCGCTCGTCGCCTCGATTCGGCACAAAGCCCGCTCCATCGCCGAGGTTGTCCGCGAGCACATGACGCGCCGCAGCTATCTGCTCTTTCTTTCGTTCGTTTGGATTGCGCTCATCTATATCATTGTCGCGTTCACCGACATCGTGGCCGCGAGTTTTGTTGGCAACATCACCCTCGAAAACGGTCAGACCGTGCGGGGTGCGGGCATCGCCACGTCAAGCGTGCTCTATCTCGCGCTGCCGATTGCCATGGCGTTCATCTTGCGTTGGACGAAACTCTCGCTGCTTGCGACGACGCTCATCTTTCTGCCGATGGTCGGCGCGGCCATCTGGTTCGGCCAATATCTTCCCCTTGACATCGCCGGCTGGTTCGGAATCTCCGACCTAGCTGCGCAAAAAGTCTGGGTCGTCGCTCTCCTTATATATTGTTTCATCGCCGCGATTGTGCCGATGTGGATTTTGCTTCAGCCGCGGGGACACTTGGGCGGGTTCTTTCTCTTCGCGGCGTTGATTGCCGGAGCCGCCGGCGTGCTCTTCAGCGGAAGCGATATTGAATATCCAGCCTTCATCGGCTGGAGTATTCCGCAGGGCGCAGGTGTCGCCACGTTGTTTCCGGTTCTGTTCATAACGGTCGCGTGCGGCGCGTGTTCGGGGTTTCACTCGATTATTGCCTCGGGCACCAGCTCGAAACAGTTGCAGAACGAACTGGATGCGAAGAAGGTCGGCTACGGCTCGATGCTGCTCGAAGCGATGGTGGCCGTGGTCTCCCTTGCGTGTGTAATGATTCTCTCGAAAGAAGCCGTCAGCGGACTCGGCGGCAAGCCCAATTTTATCTATGCGCTCGGACTCGGCCGTTTCATGGAAGTCTTCGGCATTCCGGCGAGCTTCGGAGTCCTGTTCGGATTGATGGCCTTCACGACCTTCGTCTATGACACGCTCGATGTGTGCACGCGGCTCGGTCGTTACATTCTGCAGGAGCTGTTCGGCTGGCAAAACACCTTCGGGAGATATGCAGCGACCGCGTTAACGGCCTTCATTCCGCTCTTCTTCGTCATGCAGACCGCCGTGGATGCGAACGGCAATGTGATTCCGAGTTGGCGCGTCTTCTGGCCGTTGTTTGGAGCCAGCAATCAATTGCTCGCCGCGATTGGTTTGTTGGGGATAACGGTTTGGCTCCATCGCACCTACAAAGCAAAATGGGTTTGGCCCATTGCGGGAATCCCCACCCTCATCATGTACATCATGAGCGGCTGGGCCCTGTTACAATATGTTTCTCGAGGATTTGTCAGCGCAGCGGGCTTCGCGCTGCCGAGCAATTTCGTGCCGTGGGTCGCGCTCTTGTTAATTGTGCTCGCAGTAATGCTGCTATGGGAAGCGGTCAAGGTGCTAACCAATCGGGAAGATTCAGGTGTAGGGGCGGAAGGCGTTCCGCCCGCGATAGCAGGATGAGTGCGGCGTCGCAAGGGCACAGCATGCTGTGCCCGCGATTAATAATCCATTTCTACAGGGAGAAGCAAATTGGATCACGAACATCATCAGCATCATCACGGCCACGCGCACGCTGCGGAGGCAAAAGAACAGACGAGCGAAAATGTCTGGCCATTCGCAATTAGCGCTACGCTTCATTGTCTGCTTGGCTGCGGTCTCGGTGAAGTATTGGGCATGATTATCTCAACCGCGCTGCATTTGGGAAATATCCCATCCTTTGTGCTTGCGGTGATTATGGGATTCATCGGCGGCTTTGCCTTGGGCATTGTGCCGTGGATGAAGCAAGGGATGAGCTTGGGGGAAGCGGCGAAGAAAGTCTTGATTGTCGAGGGTTTGAGTATTCTGGTGATGGAAGCCGCGATGGTATTGACGGAATTCTACACACCGGGCGTGATGGAAGCGCACTTGACCGATGGCATCTTCTGGATCGGCATGCTGCTCGCGCTTGTCGCGGGTTTCATTGCTGCGCTGCCGATCAACTACTGGTTTGCGAAGCGCGGCGTTCGGCACGTGCATTGATCCGATACTTTATTGCGTTCGCGCCAGCGTCGCAGGGTCCAGCGTCCACGCCGGTGTTTCACGTGGAGCAATTCGATTTCGCCGAGCGGGGATTAAGCGAAGCGATTCCCCGCCGGAATCATTTCTGATTTCTGACTTCATACTTCTGACTTTCCGCTCATGTCCCTCAACCAAGACATCCTCGACTACTACACCGATCGCCTCTCGTTACTTGGCAAAATCAATGTAAAGAGGATGTTCGGCGGCGCGGGCTTCTATTTGAATGGCCGCATGTTCGCACTCACAGATGGAGAGACGGTCTATCTGAAGGGGGATGAACAGAACCGCGCCCGCTTTGAGTCGCGGAAGATGGAACAATTCGCACCGTTCGACGACAAACCCGAGATGCGTATGCATTATTACTCCTTGTCTTCTGAGGATTTGGAAGATGACGACGCGCTTCGCGAATTAGGCATGCTCGCCGTCGAAGCAGCCAACCGCGCCGCCGCAAAAAAGAAAAGCTCTCCGACAAAGAGAGCAAATACAAGAAAATGAGTTTTTGATTTCCCCCCATTCCTATGGGGGGACTAAGGGGGGTCAAGCACCCAAGCGAAATACAATCGCCCAAACGTGTTGTCATCCTGAACGAAGGCTCGGCGAAGTAAAGGATCTCGTCAAACAAATAGGGAATTGCGAACTCATTTCATATGAGCAAATACCGGATGTATATAGATGAGGTCGGTGACCCAGGACTGCATTCGCTTGATGATGAGCGCCATCGATATCTTAGCTTGACCGGTGTGATCATTGACCTTGATCACGTGAGCGAGTTTGTTCATCCACAGCTCGAATCTCTGAAACAACAATTCTTTGGGAATCACCACCATCCCGATTCTCCAATTGTTTTGCATCGAAAAGAGCTTGTGAACGGAGTTCGACCTTTTGAGTCATTACGCAATGACGAATTGCGCGAAAAGTTTAATGCGACATTGTTAGACTTCTTGTTGACAGCGGATTATCAAGTCGCAACAGTAGTTATAGATAAGGTAGAACACGTTGAAAGATACCGGACGTGGCGTTTTGATCCATATCACTACTGTCTTGCTGTGTTAGCAGAGAGATATGTCTTATGGCTTGATCGCCGCGGCCAACAAGGAGATGTGATGGCTGAGTCGCGAGGTGGGAAAGAGGATATGCGGTTGAAGAAGTCTTTCAACTTGCTGTTCAATACAGGGACAGACTACGTGGGAGCTGACAAGATTCAGCGTACTTTGAGTAGCTCACAACTGAAGGTGAAGAAAAAGGACAATAATATCGCTGGACTTCAACTCGCAGATCTCCTTGCTCACCCTTCATTCAAGAACACATTGACCAAAAGTAGTAAAAGCAATACCACTGTAAGTAATGCCTTCGGAGCCAAGATAGCAGATATTCTTGAATCCAAGAAATATCTTCGAAACGCTTCTGGCAAAACATTAGGTTGGGGCGCGAAAATACTTCCATAAAAAAAGCCCCTTTCGGGGCTCCAAAGGCTCTCGCCTTCCACCTCCAGATGAACTGGATTGGTTGAATATACGAACAGGTCAAGAGAAAAGCAAATTGCTGATAAAGATTGCCGAGATCGTCAACACCCTGTTAAATCACTCTCTGCACTCAACTTAGCAAAACACTGCAAAGCAAAGAAAATCCGCCAAACAAGTGGCAAATTCAACTCAAACAACTCATTGTACTCGACTTAGCAAGAGAAACGGATGGCTATTACACATATTTATGATGTCGTCGTGATCGGCGGCGGACATGCCGGGATTGAGGCCGCTCTGGCCACTTCCCGGATGGGCTTTCGCACTTGTCTCGTGACGCAGAATCTCCAGACGATTGGCCAAATGTCCTGCAATCCGGCCATCGGCGGACTTGCTAAAGGCCAATTAGTCAAGGAGATAGATGCGCTCGGTGGCGAAATGGGCAGGCTCGCCGATCTGGCAACGGTGCAGTTTCGGATGCTCAATCGCTCGAAGGGCCCGGCCGTTTGGTCGCCGCGTGCGCAGTGCGATAGAGTTCTCTATGCTCGCGAAGCCCGCAAAACGCTTGAATCACAGCGAAATCTTGATCTCAAACAAAATACAATCATAGACTTCGAGACAACAGGCGGGCGACTTTCGGCCTGCATCGCCCACAGTGGACAGCGTATAGAATGCCGCGCCGCCGTGCTTTGCGCCGGGACCTTTCTGAATGGGTTACTGCACATGGGGGATTGGCAGCTCCCGGGCGGGCGGATAGGCGAAGCCCCTTCGCTCGGACTCTCGGAAATGCTGATGAAACAGGGCTTTGAGGTAGGCCGGCTGAAGACAGGCACCCCCCCGCGCCTCGACGGCCGCACGATTGACTACGCCCGTTGCGAGCACCAGCCCGGCGACGGTCGCATCGTCCCGTTCTCCGTGCGCTCGCCCAAAGCCGTCTTTAATCAACTTGCCTGCCACTTAACTTACACAAATACAAAAACTCACGACATCCTGCGCGATGGTCTGCATCGCTCCCCGCTATTCTCTGGCCGAATTACAGGCCGTGGCCCACGCTACTGCCCTTCCATTGAAGACAAGATCGTGCGCTTCTCTGATAAGGATCGCCATCAGATCTTCCTAGAGCCAGAGGGCTGGGACACCTTTGAAGTCTACATGAATGGCTTCAGTTCGAGTTTGCCGGAAGATATTCAATTTGAAGCACTTAGAACCGTGCCCGGGCTGGAGCAGACCGAGATGATGCGCCCCGGTTACGCGGTCGAATATGACTTCTTCCCCGCTCATCAACTCCATTACTCCTTGGAAACCAAGGTGATAGACGGACTTTTCTTCGCCGGGCAAATCAACGGCACGACCGGCTATGAAGAAGCGGCCGCACAGGGACTGATAGCTGGAATAAACGCTGCTCAGAAACTAAACGGCGGTAATTGTTTGACGCTTGGTCGCGATCAGGCCTACATCGGTGTCCTAATAGATGACCTCATCACCAAGACACCGGATGAGCCGTACCGCATGTTCACTTCCCGCGCCGAGCACCGCCTGATCTTGCGCCAGGACAATGCCGACCTGCGTTTGACTGAAATCGGCCGCGAACTTGGGTTGGTAAACGACGAGCAGTATGACTCATATTTAGCAAAAAAACAAAAGCTTAATCAGATAACGTCCCTCCTGCACGATACCCGGCTTGAGGAGCTGGCAGAATCCGGGCTGCTCTCGGATCCTAAGCTCAAAGGCAGTCGCTTCGCCGCCATCCTGAAGCGTCCGGAAGCCGACCTGTCTGCGATGCTGAAAGACAGCCCTCAGCTATCGGGGAAAGTAGATGAACTCGACGAGGATCTGCTAGCTGCCGTGGAAATGGATGTAAAATATGAAGGTTACATCCAAAGAGAGCGGCTCCGGGCTGATCAGGTGCGACGATGGGAAGAGGTCCGGCTGCCTGAGAATATGGACCTCTGGGCCGTACATTCCATGTCTCACGAAGCTCGCGAGAAGATAAGCTACTTCAAACCCAAGACCTTAGGGCAAGCGGGACGCATCTCCGGGGTGCGCCCGTCGGATACATCTGCATTGCTCATACACATGAAAAAGCTGGGGCATGTGTAAGCTCTTGTTTTGGAGTGTTTCACGTGAAACATCCACATTTGGCGGTGGATAACTTTGTGAAAATGCTCAGGATAGGTCGCAATAGTCCAGATTAAATCGTATATTTTCATACTCCAAGAAACAGGGAGTCTGAACTCCAGCCGCTGCCGGAAATGTGAACAAGCTGTGAATAGCGGTTTCCTTTGACCACCGAACAGGAACAGCAACTCGAACATTATCTGAAGCGCATCGCCGAAGCCGGCATCCCTCTAGTATCGCATGCCGACCGGTCCCGTCTTCGGGAAAGACACTTAGCTCCGTCCTTGGCGGGGCTTGAGCTGCTCCCGGAAAGCGGAGCTGTACTCGACATTGGGAGCGGCGGTGGGTTTCCAGCTATTCCGCTGGCACTACTAACTCCTCATTTGACATATACTTTAGTGGAGTCAAATTCAAGAAAAGCAGCATTTTTGAGCCGTGTTTCACGTGAAACAGAGCTCTCTCAACGGGTTACGGTGATTTGTTCGCGGGTCGAAGAACTTGTCCACTCTCCCGGCGGAGAATTCGACTGTGTGACGGCCCGGGCAGTAACGGAGCTGCCGCAATTGGTGAAATGGTCCCGGCCGCTTCTGAAGCACAGTGGATTTATGTTGTTCTGGAAGCAGCGCGAATGGAGACAGGAAGCCTGGCCGGAGGAATTGGGCTGTAAATTACTCTCGGAACTCAACTTAGCTGACGGCGGTCGGCTGATTAAACTTCAACTTGAATCGTGAAAGAAACCGTATTCAAAGAGCTGGCCGGACTCTCGACCGAAGCACGCAACCCGGACACGATGAATCTCGACTCCATGACAACGCGTGAGATTCTGGAAGCGATGAATCGCGAAGATCGCAAGGTGCCAGAGATTGTGGCGGCGGCCATTCCGCAGATCGAGATTTTGGTGGAGCGTGTGGTGCAGGCGTTTCAAGCTGGCGGCCGTCTCCTCTATATAGGTGCGGGGACATCGGGGAGGTTAGGGGTGCTCGATGCATCGGAGTGCCCCCCGACCTTTGGAACGGATCCGACATTGGTGCAGGGGTTCATTGCCGGGGGGTATGAGTCACTCAGGAAGGCTGCCGAGGGGGCAGAGGATAATCCGGATGGCGCGATTCAAGATTTCGAGCTCTGTTGTCTGGGGCATGAGGACGTGGTGGTGGGGATTACGGCTTCGAGAAGGACGCCCTATGTGTTGGGTGGTTTATCATACGCCAAGAAACACGGCTGCTACACCGCGCTCCTCATATGTAACCATTTTGATGCCGAGAGTATGGGATACAAGGAGGCAGAGACCCCCCCTACCCCCCCCGCTGAAGCGAGGGGGAATCAGAGACCGGATGTCATTATCGAGCTGCCTGTCGGGCCGGAAGTCTTGACGGGCTCGACGCGGCTGAAGGCGGGGACGGCGACGAAGCTCGCGCTGAACATGATTACGACGGCGGCGTGGGTGCGGATGGGGAAGTGTTACGGGAATCTGATGGTGGATTTGCGGATGGGGAGTCAGAAGCTGCAGGCGCGCGCGCGGCGGATTCTGATGGAAATCACCGGTTGTGATTACGAGTGGGCCGACGAACTTTTGACCGAAGCTCACGGTGAACTCAAGACCGCGTTGGTGATGCACTTCCGTGGCGTGACTGCGGAGCATGCGCGAGAGTTGTTGGAGGAGAATGGGGGGAAGTTGGGAAAATTGGAAATAGAAAATAGCAAATAGAAAAGCAGAACATGCCGACACTTGATTGGATTGGAAAGAAGGCTGTTGAGAAGCATCACGAAGAGGTGCCGTTTCATCTCTTGAAGTGCGACAACTCGTTGTCAGTCGGAGATCCGGGGAGCGGGAATCTGATTGTGCAGGGGGACAATCTTGTTGCACTCAAAGCACTGCTGCCGTACTATGCGGGGAAAGTTGATTGTATCTACATTGATCCCCCATACAATACAGGCGCGGAGGGTTGGATATACAATGACAATGTGAATAGTCCTGAAATCAAGGAATGGCTCGGGAAAGTGGTGGGGGCGGAGGCAGAGGACCTATCAAGACATGACAAGTGGCTCTGCATGATGCTGCCAAGAATAAGCACTTTATACAAGATGTTGAGCGAGGACGGGCAAATCTTCGTATCTATTGATGATCACGAATTGGATAACTTGATTCAGATTCTGGACATCGTTTTTGGTCGTTCAAGGCAGGTCGGCATACTTTCGTGGTACAAGAAAAGAAAAGGAAGTTTTCTGTCAAAAGAACTCGTAAGTGTTACAGAGTACGTTGTAGTGTATCGAAAAGGCAAGAAAGCGGCGCTATATGGAGGAGCACCAAACGAAGAAGAATCACAGCCAATACTTAAAAGAGGAAATCGAACAAAAGTCATAAAGTTCCCCGCCAAAACAGTTCAAACCAAACTTGAAAACGGAGCCCATAAAGTTGGCGTTAAAGGAACGGGTACTACGGCAATGAAGCTGCTGGACGAGATCCTAGTCCAAGACGGCGTAATAGTTGATGAATTTAGACTTGAAGGACCATTTGTTTGGGGGCAAGAAATGTTAGACGAAGAACTCTCTCGAGGCGGCGTGTGCGTCATTAACACAGAGAATTTTCAACCTCGAGTTTTTAGAAAATTTGCCGAAGGGCATCATAAAGGCCTTAGTTCGTTTATTGATGGACGTACTATGTCTGCAACAAATGATGACGCTTTTGAAGAGCTGCGGGAGATTTTTCATACTGATCGGCTTTTTGCCTACTCGAAACCAAAGAATCTAGTAAAACACCTCATCAGAGCTGCAACAAACTACTCAAAGGACAGCATCGTTCTTGATTCTTTTGCGGGCTCAGGCACAACGGCGCATGCAGTGATGCAATTGAACAAAGAGGACGGTGGAAACCGGAAGTTCATACTTGTGGAGATGGATCAGAATATCTGCGAGAACATTACGGCGGAACGAGTCAAGCGTGTGGCGCTTGGATACAAGAATCAGAAGGGTCAGCAGGTGGAGGGGTTGGGCGGTGGTTTTCGGTATTGCACATTGGGCGAGACGTTATTTGACGCGGATGGTGAGATTCGGAAAGAGGTGAAGTTCAGTGATTTGGCGCGGCACATCTATTTGACTGAAACGGGTGAGCCGCTTCCGAAGCAGAACAACGGGCGGTCGCCGCTGTTGGGGGTTCATCACGGGACGGCGTACTACCTATTATATAACGGGATTCTGGGAGACAAGACTGCGCAAGGGGGAAACGTTTTGACCCGCGCCGTGTTGGCGGAATTGCCGGAGCATGAGGGGCCGAAGGTGATTTACGGGACGGGGTGCAGGTTGGGCAAAAAGAGGTTAGACGAAATGCAGACGCAGTTTCGACAAATTCCGGGCAAGGTGGTGGTTAGATGAGGTTTGAACTCCGCAATTATCAGCAAGAAGTGTTGGACGTCATCCGCGACTACATGCGGGAATGCTCCAAGCTTGACGACGCCAAGGCGGCCTATGAAGTTGTACGGACGCGCCGAAATATCCGAACATCGTCCTACCTCGACCTTGAGGAATACGAAGATTTGCGGCACATTCCCTATTTTTGTGTGCGCATCCCGACTGGTGGCGGAAAGACGATAGTGGGTTGCCACGCCGCCGGGGTCATTGCGCATGAGTACCTGCATACCGCTCGTCCGCTCGTCTTGTGGCTGACACCGAACAAGACGATACGGGATCAGACGATATTGGCGCTCCAGAACAGGAATCATCCGTATTATGCGGCGCTAAGCGAGCAGTTTGAGACATTTTATGTCCTTAGCGGTAAAGAGGGCATGACGGTTTCGCGGGGGACGATCGAAGCGGGGGCAACGATCGTTGTGACGACGATTCAATCCTCGCGCGTCGCGGACGACGAATTGCGCAAAGTCTATGAAGACAACGGTTCACTATTGGAGCATTTTCCAGAGAGCGAGTTTGGGAGTTTTACGCCGATACACATAAGGGAAGACGGGAGCTTTCCAAAGAGTTTCGCCAATCTTCTGCGCAAGAAACGGCCCATTGTCATCGTGGACGAGGCACACAATGTCAGGACTGAGCTTTCGTTTGAGACGCTAAACAAGTTTGCGCCGTCTTGCATTCTTGAGCTGACGGCCACGCCGCATCAAGGCGACGCGCAAGGGCGGGGGCGGAGCAATGTGCTCTATTCTGTGAACGCGCATGCGCTGCGGGCGGAAGAGATGATCAAGATGCCGATCATCGTGCGGACATTGCAGGATTGGCGGATAGCCCTCAGTCACGCCTTGGACGAAAGACAAAGGCTTGAGAAGTTGTGCGCGGCGCATGCAGAAGCAAGCGGTGAGTTTATACGTCCGATTTTGTTGATTCAAGCGGAGTCGGCAAGCCAAACTGAGAGTAGGCTTACGCCAAGCGTCCTTCAGCAATGGCTAATCGAAAACGAGAAGTTTGAATCAAAAGAGGAATGCCCAATCGCAACGGGTAAAGACGATGAGCTAGCGAACCGGGACATACTGAGCCGCCAGTCCTCGATCAAATGCGTGATTACGCAACAGAAGTTGAGGGAGGGATGGGATTGTCCGTGGGCGTACGTCATGTGCACCGTGGCTCCGGCCCGTACGGCGACGGCGGTAGAGCAGATATTAGGGCGAATCATGCGGATGCCAGGGGCGAAGCGGAAGCCGATAGAAGATTTGAACCATGCTTATGCGTATTCGGTGGGAGGGAGTTTTGAAGAGGTCGCGCAGCGAATCGTGGATGGGCTTGTTCAGATAGGGTATGATAAATGGCAAGCCAAGGACTTTATCAAAGACGGAGGCTCCCAAGAAGACTTGCCTTTATTTGACGAACGCAAGGAGACAGAGCGGAAGACAACATACGCGCCCTTGCGAATTCCCCAACTTTGCGAAGAGACAACAAGCGGTTTGTTCGAACTGATTGACGAGACGCAGATGTTGGACACAGATTGGAGTCTTGAAGATTTTGATTTCAAGTTAAGCGAGTCAGAGTACCGCCACAAGCGTCCGACGATGGACGAGGGCAAGATAGATTTCAGCGGGACAGGCAAGCTGAAATACCAGCGAGTCAGCGGAATTCAATTGCAGCTAGACCGGCTTGGCGAAACACGCATGAGCGAGGCAGACTTATTGACTTGGCTTGTCAAACAAACCCGAAATGATCGATTCCCGCCGAGCGAGTTGCGCAGATGGGTTCTTCGGGTGATGAATCATCTCAAAGGCGAGAGAGGTCTCACGGAACAGGAATTGATTTTGGACAGGCACCAGTTGCGCGAGGCGCTGATTGAGAAATTGAACAAGGAACTAAAGAGCCTGAAACTCCGGAACCTGCAAGGCCTGCTCAGTTTAGGAGAAGGTTCGCGGGTGGTAACTTCAGACGAGATACCATGCGTATTTGATCCAGACGAGCCGTATCGCAGTTGGGACAAGTACGATGGCCCCATGCATTTCAACAAACACTTCTACTCTTGGGTTGGAAACCTAAATTGGGAAGAAGCGCAGTGCGCGTCAATATTGGATAGGCTTCCGGAAGTGGAAGTATGGTTGCGGAACCCCGTCAAGGAGGGATTCAGGCTGCCGACGTCCACGGACTACTTCTATCCAGATTTTGTCGCGCGGCTCATCGATGGGAGATACCTCGTAGTCGAGTACAAGGGAGAAGTTGACTGGACGAACGATGATTCAAAAGAAAAGCGACTAATGGGAGAAGCGTGGGCGAATCACTCAAACGGGAAATGTGTTTTTGTGATGCCTGGTGGCCCCACGAGCCTTGAAAACACAATTGTGCACGCCATCAAGCAAGGACTGACAAGCACGGATAGCAGCGGACAAACGCGCATCAATTAATCAACATGTTGTGCCCGCTTCTGGAACGACACCTGATTCCGGAATACAACGACCCAAAGCGGGGTCGCTGGCAGCGATTATACGATCATTCAAAATCGCCGTAACAAAAATTACGCGCGAACAGGGGTTAATGACAAATGAAGAGAAATTGTGGCAGCGCAGTTTCTTCGATCGTATCATTCGCAATGATCACGAATTGGGATTGGCCCGAAAGTACATCGTTGAGAATCCGATAAACTGGGGAAAAGACAAAGAGAATCCGGATCGGACTGATTAGTCAGAACACAGAGATTCACGATCCTGCCTGGCGCGGGCGGATTGCCATCCGCCCCTACACGAACCAACCTAAAACACAATAAGGCCCACCCCCATGCCAACTAAACACAAACTCCCGCTCCCGGTATCCAAAGGTAAATTGGGATACACGACATCGCACATAATCAAGCAGCCGCTTAAGAAAGTATGGGAAGCGGTGACGGAAGAAAAGCACGTCAAGAAGTATTTCATAGACAAGCAAATCGGCAAGTGGGGCCCGGACCTCGAGGTGGTGAAGTGGTGCTGGAAAGAGTACGGTGACGAAACCATGGACATGTATCCGACATTATATAAGGAATACGAGCGGATTGAGTTCATTGGTGAGGCCTACGGTCCGAAATATATGACGCGGCTGGCCTTCGAGTTCGTCAAGAAGGGGCCGAAGGAAACCATCTTCCGCATCCATGATTACGGTTACAAACAGAAGGACCTGAAAGCGGCGTTCACGATGTGTGAAGGCTGGACGGAATTTCATACCTATCTGAAGGCGTATCTGAAATTCGGGGTGGATGTGATGAGGGAGCGGAAAAATAGCAAATAGCAAATTGAAAATAGCAAAGTCAGAATCTTCGCTTTTCTATTTTCTATTTTGAATTTTCAATTTTGAAAGGTACCCCATGATTCCGATACCTGTAAATGCCGCGCATTGGCACATTGTGCTGGCACATTTTCCAGCCATCCTGTTTATGGTGGCGGCCCTTTTGATGTTTCTGGCAACGCTATGGAAGGACGGCCGTTGGCAGCGAGTCGCGCTGGGGTTTATTGTCGCGGCGGCCTTCTCGACCGTGGTGGTGTTTCAGTTCGGCGAGGAGGCGGAAGATATTGTCGAGCAGCTGCCGGACACGGAGCAGTACATTCATCCGCATGAAGAGATTGCCGAGACCGCGCGGAATATTATTCTTCCGTTTGGAATCTTGATTCTCGCGCTGTGGTGGTTCACACGAAAGCACACGCTGCTGCCGGTGTGGGCATCATGGGGGGCGGTGGCAGTGTCGGCCATCATTGTGCTGGTGCTCATGAATGTAGGCGAAGCGGGCGGAAAAATTAATCATCCGGAAGTGCGCGGCGGCGCGGTGATACAGAGCTATGATGACAAGGGCGGCGACCGGGATAAAGACGAAGATTAGTTAAAGAAGGTGATTCCGGCCGGGTTGCGGCGGCCCTTAACCCGGCTCGGCGTAAAACAACAACAGGGAGAAGAAATATGGCCAAGAAGGCGGTCAAGAAAGACATCAACTACACGCTGGCAAATGGGAAGATTTCCTTTACGGTGTCGCAAACCTATCGCGCGCCGCTGAAGAAGGTCTGGGAAGCGGCGACACATGCGCGACATCTGCAGGCGCACTTTGTGGACCGGGTGCGCGGCAGCTTCAACGAGAAATTCGAGCCGTGCTTCTGGTATTGGAAGGGACATGGGGAAATGCCGCTTTATCCGGTGGCGTATGCGAAGGAGAAGTTTGTGGAGTTTCACTGGCCGCTGTGGGGGTCAAAGGGAAAACTCTCGCATGTGCGGTTTGAGTTTACGGAGAAGAACAGAATTGTGACGGTGAAAATCACCGAGACAGGTTGGAACCAGAGCGGGCTGGCGTATGCCTTTGACAACTGTCAGGGCTGGACGGAATTTCTGATGACGCTGAAGGCGTTTGTGTTGTGGAAGAAGAAGCTCAGAACCAAGAAGTAACCAGAGTGAACGCTGGACCCGGTGCCGCTGATGCAATAGCATCATCTATCGGTGGGTTCGATAACAAACAGAGCGGAAACAGCAACTAAGGACGGCAACTCATGCACCGCTTCATATTCATACTTATATTGACTCCGGTCTTGTCCGCTCACGCATATTCGTTCATGACCATAGGTGGCGGGCCGAATCTGTTTTACACGAAATACTCCATGACCGTTCACGACGGAGTATTCACGGACAACGACATTGCGATGATCGGGAATCGTTGGCAGATAACTTTCGGCGGCACTGGTAAGAAATCAGAATGGTACGGCCAATTTCGCATGTTTGATTCCCGCCGTGTTCACATGTTGCACGTCACAAAGAACGAGGCGGGCTATCAAACCGTCTCGATGATGCGGTGGCAATGGGACCGCGCGCTCGTGTGCGGCTATCGCCGTTTCATATCGCAGTCGCAGACTGTTACAATTTTGCTCGGCGGCGGAGTTCTGCTCGGCGCGGGTAATGGCCACCAGCGAGAACGGCAGACTTCGACCATCGTCCACGAAGACCACAGCCGCGAGACCACGACTGACTACAATGATGAATATGAGTTAGGTGGACTCAAAGCAAGTGTGTTCGCTGAATTTGGTCCGCGCATCAGTTTGTCAAAGTACCTGTTTCTTGAGGCTTTGTTCGAGTCGGGTTCATGCGGATTCAGCGGCCTCCCGTTTCTCGCAACGTCTTCGCGATCAAACGATTTCAAGTACCTCGCTAGCGGGCCGGAAGTGAGTTTTAATATGAACTTGCGCTGGGAAATGGGGAGAGCCATTGACAGGTAATGGACGAGAGGACGACAGAATTTCGGAACAGATGACGACACAGCTATTCTTGGTAGACCTCGGCAACGTCCTCTTGAAACTTGATTTTGAGAGGTTTGTGGCGCGTGCGGCGGAGCGGGGGTCACTGCGTGACGACGCACCTTCGCGAGACGATATTCGCGAGCACTGCATACATGGGGAGTTCAAATCGCGGTTTGAGCGGGGGCGGTGTACGCCTGCCGAGTTTATCGAGGAGCTGCGTGATTTCTTGAAGTGGCCGAAGACCGAAGCGAGCTCGGCGAAGCTGCGCGACATTTGGTGCGACATCTTTGACGAATTTCCCGGCGCACGCGACGCGCTCGAGCAGCTGAAACTGATGGGCCGTGTGTGGGTGCTGTCCGATACCGATCCGCTGCACATTCAGTGGGTGTCGCGCAATTTTTCCTGGGCACTCGACGTGGATCAAGTCCTGACCTCGTATGAGCGCGGGAAGTTGAAATCCGATCCCGGTGTTTTTGAGGCAATTGTCAAAGAAACCGCGCTGCCCGCCGAGCAAATTCTATTCATAGACGATTTGCAAAAAAATATCACCGCCGCTCACAAAGCGAGGATATCCACGCATTTGTTTACGACTTGGGAGAATGCTTGGCCAGCGTTGACGCTGGACCCATTGCGCTAGCGCTTAAATTCAAAATAGCCAGCGTAGTCCAAAAAAAATGCTTAACAAACATCCACACAAATCTCCGAATGTGAATAACCGTTGTGGATTTGTGGAAAGTGTTCACGAACGGCGAAACAGGTCTTGCTGAGAGAAAAACAGGTCGAATTTGAGTTCAATGTATGTTCATTGAGCCGAAATTTAGAGCCACAAGAGGAAACGCGAGCGAAACGATGAAAACACGGACGATATTTCTGTGGATAATGTGTGTATGGCTGTGGACAAACCCGGCGCAGGCACAGCGGCTTGTTGTCACGGAATGGGGCGGAGATTTCGCGACTATTGCCGCCGGAGACACGGTTGACTTTCGCAAGGAGTTTGGACTTGCCATGGATAGTCTCATGCGTACGGACGGGATAATTTTGGATTTGCGATTTTTGCCGCCGGAGCAAGTCTGGAGCATGGCAATCTGGCAGACCTTGCAACAGGAGATGACGGACTACACAAAGCCCTTTGTGCTTCTCATCGCATTTGAGCCGCAAAAAGAACAGCCGCTCACCTATTGGATGAAGGAGCGCTATTGGTCGCGGTTTGAACCAAGTGGAATCATGGGCAAAGCGGAAGCGAAATTGCGCACGCTCTATGGCCGTCATCTGAAGGAAGGACAGGAGCGTATGGACTGGCTGATGCAGCAGCAGGGGAAAGGAAAATGAACTTCTTCACGGACTTGGTGGATTGGATAACGCGCGTCGGACAGGGGCAGGTGTGGCTGCTCGCGCTGGGGATTTTCTTCGCGCGCATCGTGGATCAAAGCCTCGGGACGCTGCGGACGATTTCCATCTTTCGCGGCTTCAAAGTCTTGGCGACAATTTTCGGTTTTCTCGAAGTTCTGATTTGGATTAACGTCGTCGCGCAGGTGATTCGCAATCTTGATGATTGGTATTTGGGTGTTGTGTATTCGGCAGGCTTTGCGGCCGGCAGCTTTGTCGGCATGTGGATTGAATCGCGGCTGGCCTTCGGACATCAGGTTGTGCGAATCATTTCGCGGCGCGAGAAGAATCTGGCCGACCAGTTGTGGGAGATGAATTATCCCGTTGTGGAGATGGACGGACGGACAAAATCGGGGGAGATGGATATTCTGTTTGTGGCGGAGAAGCGAAAGAATGTTCCGAAGCTGCTGCGGAGGATACATGAGATTGACAAGGAAGCTTTCTTCACAGTGGAAGATGTGAAGCAGGTCGGGCTGAAACAGCGAGATCCGAGTGTCGTGTGGGGAGAAAAGATGCTCGAAGACGTCAGCAGTTGGGTCAAACACCCGCTCCGAAAGAAATAGATGCTGCACCATGTCGAGATCAATGTCTCTGACCTCGCCCGCTCGCGCGGGTTTTGGCAGTGGCTGTTGTGCGACGAACTGGGTTACGAGGTCTATCAAGAGTGGCCCAAGGGGGTGAGTTTTCGCTTCGGTCAGACATACATTGTCTTTGTACAAACAGAAGAAAAACATTTAGTTGCGGGCTATAATCGCTGCCGGACGGGGCTGAACCACCTGGCCTTTCATGCACGCTCAAAATCACACGTTGATGACCTGACGGCCAAGCTCCGTGAGCGCGGCATCATTATATTATATGCAGACCGCCACCCCCACGCCGGGGGCCTGGAATCCTACGCCGTGTTTTTCGAGGACCCGGATAGGATTAAGGTGGAGGTGGTGGGAATAGACAAATGACAGACTTTCGATGGACCCCTTAAAGAAACGAATATACTCTTATAACGGATTTGCAGAGACATTGGCCGCGCTTTCGGATGCGCGGCATGGCGTGCTCGTGAAAAATGTTCCGGGCGCGCTGCCGGTGCTGATTGCAAGTTATCTGTTTGAACATTCCAAACGGCCGCTGCTGCTGGTTGCTGAAACATTGGAAGACGCCGAAGAGTTTGCGGATGATCTGACGATTCTGCTCGGTGAAAATGTCACAAGTCTCTTTCCGGGATTGCCGGATTATCACCGCGAACTGAATCCGATTGAGCTTTCCGAACGTGCCGAAGCAATGATGACGTTGACGCGCAAACAGCAACCGTTGGTCGTCGCGCCCGCGTCCGCCTTGCTCGATCCGCTTCCGGACTTGAATGAAGTTTCGCGCAACACCTACACGCTCGCGAAGGGTGAAGTGCTGCCGCGCGATTCGCTGATTCAGTTTCTACATGAGTCCGGCTATACGCGCGAAGTGATGGTGGAAGGCGTCGGTCAATATGCCGTGCGCGGCGCGGTGCTCGATATCTATCCGTTCGGCGGTTCACATGCCGTGCGTGTCGAATACTTCGGGGACGATATTGACGATTTGCGCAGCTTCGATCCGCAAACGCAGCGCTCGACGGGCAAGATTGATGAAGTGACAGTGATGGCTGCCGAAACTCCGGGTGTGGGGAACTCGCATCTGCTGCAGTATCTTCCCGAAAGCACGATCATCGTTTGGAGTGAGGGCAGGCCGGCCTATCATGCGGTCAAGGAACGCTTCGAAGAGCGCACCGCCAAACCCGTGCTGCGTCTGCGCGATTTGAAGTCGCAGAATTCCGATGATGACGACGATGAGGACGAAGAGCATCTGCGCGAAGAGTTGCACGACATCGTTTACGAGGAAGACGAAGAGATTCCCGTGTCCATTTCCGAGCAGGTGCGAGCACTGCGCGAGCCGGGGAAATGGATGGAGCCCGAGCTGATTTACAGTGCGGCACAAAAACTCTCGCAGGTTTTCTTGCACAGCGCGCCGCATCCGACGTCGCATGCTCTCGATTTCGGGGGTGCTCCGCAAGAGCGCTTCGCGTCAAACCTGCCGTTGCTTGCCGAGCGCGTGAAGGAATACTCGGGACGCGGACTCGAAACGATTTTGCTCTGTGACAACCAGCTTGCGGCGGACAGACTCGGTCAGGTGTTGACGGAGCGCGGCGTACCGGAGCATGCTTTCAGCGCGCGCGAAGGCGGATTGCGCCACGGCTTCATGCTGGAAGCGGCGAGCCTTGTGGTGCTCGTGGACCACGACATTTTCGGGCGCAAGCGGCGCACGCGGCAGTTCATGAAATTCAAGAATGCCGTTCCGTTGCATGATATTGACGCGCTGCGTGTCGGCGATTTTGTAGTGCATGTCGAGCACGGTATTGGCCGCTACAGCGGTTTGACCAAAATTGCAGTCGGCGGAGTGCAGCGCGAAGTATTGAAGATTGAATATCGCGACGGCATCAATCTGTTCGTGAAGCTTGAAAATCTCGCGCAGGTACAAAAATATTCGGCAAAGGACGGCTTCCAGCCACCGCTCTCAAAAATCGGAGGAAAAGAGTGGCGCGAGATCAAACGCAAGACAAAAGAGTCACTGGTTTCGATTGCGGAAGACTTAATCAAGCTTTATGCGAAACGCCGCGCGGAACGGGGAATCATATTTTCCAGCGACACGCCATGGCAGCGCGAGATGGAAGCGAGTTTTCCTTATGAAGATACTCCCGACCAGTTGACGGCGAGCGAAGCGGTGAAGCGCGACATGGAAAGTCCGCAGCCGATGGATAGATTGATTTGCGGAGATGTGGGTTACGGCAAAACGGAAGTTGCGATGCGCGCCGCGTTCAAAGCGGTGACCGACGGAAAACAGGTGGCCGTGCTTGTGCCGACAACGATTCTCGCGCAACAGCATTTCCGCACATTTCGCGAGCGCTTCAAGAATTGGCCGGTGGACGTAAAGGTGATTTCGCGTTTTCAATCCCCACGCGAACAAAAGGAAACGCTCAAGAAACTCGCGGCCGGTGAAGTGGACGTGATTATCGGCACGCACAGGCTACTCTCGAAGGACGTGCAGTTCGATGAGCTCGGCTTATTGATTATAGATGAAGAGCACCGTTTCGGTGTTGTGCAGAAGGAGAAGATACGCACGCTGCGCGCGAACGTGGACGTTCTGGCTATGAGCGCCACACCGATTCCGCGCACGCTGCACATGGCCTTGATGGGCGCGCGCGATTTGTCCCAGATTACAACACCTCCGCCGGGACGGCAGCCGATTGAGACGGACGTCGTTCCGTTCTCGGAAAAAATCATCAAGGAGGCCGTGCAGCACGAACTAGCTCGCGGCGGTCAGGTGTTTCTGGTGCACAACCGCATACAAAGCATTAAGCAGGTGGCGGAAATGCTGCATCGCCTGCTGCCGAAGATTCGCATCGGAGTCGCGCACGGCCAGATGAACGAACACGAACTCGAACAGGTGATGCTCGATTTCTCAGAGCAGAATCTCGATGTGCTGATTTCGACGATGATAATCGAATCGGGACTCGACATGCCGAATGTCAACACGATGATTATCAACCGTGCAGACAGGCTGGGCGTGGCGCAACTGCATCAGCTTCGCGGAAGAATTGGCCGCAGCTCGCGCAAAGCGTATGCGTATTTACTCGTGCCGCCGCACTTTGAAATGTCGAAGATAGCGCGCAGTCGTTTGTCGGCCTTAACGAATTTCTCCTCACTTGGCGCGGGCTTTCAAGTGGCGATGCGCGACCTGGAGATTCGCGGCGCCGGAAATCTCTTGGGACGCGAGCAGTCGGGATATATCAACTCCATCGGCTTTGAGATGTATCAGCAGTTGATAGAGGAGGCTGTGCGCGAGGTGCAGATTGACAGGCCGCAGGAGATTGAGGAAAAGCGCGAAGTGAAACTCAAGATTGACGCGGACGCGTTCCTGCCCGAATCATATTTGTCCGAGAGCGGCCTGCGGCTGAACATCTACCGCGAACTTTCGCGTGCGAAGGAACTTGGTAAAGTGGAAGAGCTGATGCACGAGGTCGAAGACCGCTTTGGCAAGCTGCCGGACGCGGCGCGCAATCTGTTTGATATGGTTCGGATTAGAATCCTCGCGGAAAAACTTGGCGCCGACGAAGTGAACGTGCTGGAGCATCAGCTCGAACTTGGTTATTCGAGCGACCACGCAGGGCGCGACAAGATGCTTTCGCTGGTATCGCGGAGCGGTGATTTTCCGATTGAGTTTGACGTGACGAAGAATGTCGTCGTGAAATTGAGTTTGAAGAGGTTCGGGAACTGGGAAGACAAATTAGCTTACGCCGAAGAATACTTAGCCGCCGTCGCCGGTGAATTGACGGCCTCTTATTTATGACCGGAGAATATAGTAATGCATCGTTGGGTACTTTTGCTTTTATACATGCCCTTGACATCGCAAGCGATAGTTCAGGAGAGCGGAACGCTCACGGGATTTCTGATGGACACGTGCCTGACGTGCGCGTACGACAATTGGCAATCGCACGTCGCCGAGCGTGTGGTGCGTCCCGGATTCAACGATTACGGCCCGCCGCACCTTGATCCGCAGACGAACCGTTTTGGCGGATTCGAATACATTCCGGCGAACGCCGGCGGAGACTCGACGTTAGCGCGCTGGCGGCAGGTTTTCACGAGCGCTATTCGCGGCGAATGGAACGTCGCCGATTCTCTGGTATCGCGTTATGACAGTTTGTGGAACTACGAGCTGGTCGAGTTTTATGATGAGCCGTCGGCGCGAATCTACTATATCATGCGCGAGCGGCTGGACTTGAGTTATGTGGACGCCAACGGAGACACGTTGCCGGAGAATGACGTCATCGGCGGATTTCGCAAGGGCTGGGGTGTGTTTGTATTTAATGACAACGCGCGCCACCAGAAGGTCGTGATGCAGATGCCGCATCCGGAAGATGACTTCGTGTCCATACCGGTCGGCATTCAGATGTTTCAACAGCTTGAGATGGGAATACTGATGATTGCGGGAGCCGGCCGCGAGGTCATGTGGGACAGCACGCAGTCGTCATACAATAACGCGCGTTCAATCTCCGACCCGTCACGCAACGGCAGAACTCCGTTTGCAGAGCTTTCACGAGTCGCGACGGACGAGTGGAGCGAGCCGCCCATCAATCCCTTTGTCATTATTCAGCTCCACTCTTACGACCATGCCACGCATCTTTCGCTGCCGGATATTCAAGTGTCGTGCTATCTCGATGACTTGACACCGAATGTCCCTTTGCGCGACCTGCAGCGGCGCAAAGATTTGTATCACGCTTTTGAGACCTTTCCCATAACGGGAATAACCGCGGATTCGAGCATTCGCGTGGCAATCAATAACTATATCGGTTTGGCGTGTTCGCCGCAATACACGTATCAGAAGGATGATACGGTGCTGACGATTCGTTCCGTCGGCGACTTGTGGGGCGCTCCGGATAATGTCGAAGCCGTTTATGCGCACGTCGGCCATCATGTGCAAAGGCACACGGAGAATTTCATTCACATCGAGTTGGACGAATACCCTGACGGATTGTGGATGCCGCTGGATTGGCAGCGCTGGATACCGGGCACTCCGCCGACGAATTGGGGGCGATACGCCAACGTGCTTGAATTTTATCAACCGTTCATCGAAGCAATGGATTCGGCCTTGACATGGAAAACGGAAGAGGACACACTTGCCCCGGATTCGTGCGCTCCGATTCAAGCGACCGACGTCGGCGGAAGCTGCGTGTATCTGCGTTGGGACAGGCCGGCATATGACACACACTTTGACACGTATCAGATTTTCTTTGATACGGTTGAAGTGACGCTTTCCTCGCCGCACATCTCACGCACAACGACGGGTTACAGCGCGCTCGGTGACCAATTGACTCGCGGCATACAGATTGAGGACTTTCCCGCACCGGTTTGGCGCTATCAGTTTGCGCTGCGTGCCAAGGATTTGCTTGGCTGGGAGTCACCATTGTCTTCAGCCATCGGAATTACGGACGGTCAGATTGACGACCTGACGATTCTGGTTGAGGGAGACTCGCTTAGATTGAACTGGAGTCTGCAAACCAATGACTCGCTGTTCCAAGTTTGGGAGTATCTGATTGACAATGTCGACTACACTATCATCGGCACAACGAGTGACAACACTTATCTGGTGGAATTATCCGACAATCCCGTCATTCATCGCTACACGGTGAAGCGTCTCATCAGGCGCTGAACTCAGAGAAACTATCGGTGAAACAGTGCTGAAAGGGCTCGCCATACTGCTCCTTGCGCCGTTGGCGGCGTGCGCGATGGTTGTGGAACACGGCTCGCTGCACGGGTTCTTGTTCGACACATGCTCGACCTGTGCGTACGATAACTGGCTGTCGCACGTCTCGGAGCGAGTGGTGAGGCCGGATTACAACGACTATGGTCCGCCGAATCTGGACCCGGTGACCAACGGATTCGGCGGGTTCACCTATATTCCCGCGAACGCAGACGGCGACAGCACACTCGCGCGCTGGCGGCGGATGTTTGACTACGCGGTTGCGCGGGAGTGGAGCAGCGCTGACTCAATGCTCGCACTCTATGATACCGAGTGGAATTATGAACTCGTGCGGCTCTATGAATGGGACAGACGGCAGGAGTATTACATTATTCGCGAGCGGCTCGATTCGAGCTATGTGGACGCCAACGGCGACACGCTGCCGGAAAATGACGTCATCGGCGGATTTGGCAAGGCATGGGGCGTTTTCATTTTCAATCCGACGCCGCGTCATCCGTTCGCGGTCGTGGAAGTGCCGCACCCTGAAGATGACTATATGGCTCCGCCGGTGGCCGCGGACCTCTTCGTGCGCGGAGAGTTCGCCGTGATGATGATTGCCGGAGCAGGTCGCGAGGTAATGTGGGATACGACCTTTTCAACCTACACGAACGAGCGTTCGGTCTCCGATCCATCGCGCAACGGCCGCCAGCCGTTTCAGATGCTGCACGAAGCCTTGGTGGACGCGTGGGATGCGCCGCCGGTGAGTTCGTTCATAGTCTTTCAAATTCACTCCTACGACCATAACGAGCACGCCGCGTTGGGTGACTTGCAGATGTCGTGCTTTTTTGACGACCACTACCCCAACTTGCCGATTCGTGACGTGGGACGGCACCGTGACTTCATTCATGCATTGCCGCGCTTTCCTGTAACGCAAATAGACGGCGACACGACAATTGCCACGCGTGTGGACGAGTATGTTTCGCTGTGGAGCCTGCCTCCGTACAACTATTTCAGCGTTGATACGCTGCCGATTCGCAATATCACGGACTATCTCGGAGCGCCTTCGAATCAGCAGGGCAACTACTGCCACGAAGAGCACGACCCGTTCCGCCACACGGAGAATTTTGTGCACATCGAGCTCGATGAATATCCCGACGCATTGTGGACGCCGACGGATTTTCTGCGCTGGCTGCCCGGCTCGCCACCCGCCAGGCTTTCGAATTTTCGCGTCCTGCGCGAGTATTACGCACCGCTCGTTGCGGCGATTGATACAGCGCTGACGTGGCACGAGCTTCCTGACACGACTGCTCCCGCGACGGTACGCATTACGGCGGTGCTGCGCATTAATCCGACGACAGCGGAGGTTCGCTGGAATCAGCCGGCCTATGACCAGCACTTCGACACTTACGAGCTGTTCTTCGACACGACAACGATTACCGAAACAAGTCCCGTTCGGACGCGCACGAATCCATCTTATACATCGCTGGGAGATCAAACGACACGATTTCAGCGCGTGTTCAGCCTGACGGAGCCGCTCGAGCGTTACCGGTTTGCGATTCGCTCGCGTGATATTTTAGGGCACATCTCGGCCATGTCACCGGAGTGGGGCATTATTGACAGCACGATAGACAATTTGACGATGTTCTACGACGGTGACTCGTTACGCTTGAGCTGGAGCGGCGCCTATTACGATTCGCTGTACGAGGTGCGGGAGTATCTGCCGGATTATCAGAACTATTACTACATTGGCACAACTGACATGACATCATACACATTTGTACCGACAGAGCGCGGCACGGGACGTGTATCAGTGGTTATGATAAAGAGGGTGTTAAAAGACTGATGTCAAGAAAGAAACGAAAAGGGGAAGCAAGTCTGCACGAATTTCCAACTCGGGAGGGGCTCTTTGAACCGGAGTCCTTGCCGCCTGTTGATGGCGTGAAACGAATGAAGAAGTTGAAACGCAAGCGCACATTCAGTTTGCGTCAAATTATCAGACGGCTTCCCGATGAACACGACCTCTTCCCTGAGTATTTTGAGAAGAAGGAGATTCTGCAGGCCGTTGACCGCGTATTGAAAAATGACAGCGACGGACGCTTCAGCTTCTGGTTTCTTTATAAGTGTGCCGAGGAAGTCGCCGTTCACTATCCAGATATTTCGGCGATGATTCTTGAACGCGTATCGGCAATGGTGGCGCGTGCGCCGGGAAATAACTCGTCGGTCTGGCAGAAAGGCTACATTGACGCCGCTGACTACTGGTTGATGGCGGGGGACAGCGAACAGCGACAGGATGTTCTGTTGAAGGCAGTCGCATTGACGATTCGATCAAGCAACCAGTTGAATCTTTGGACAGGCGTGGCGGACATCAGTTTGGAGCCGCTTTGGGAGCTTGTCAAGGAATACATTGACGGCAAGAGATCCGAAGAAGCCATTGGAGTCTGCCAGGCGATAATTGAGCACTATGAAAGAGAAAACTTCATAGAAGGTGTGTTGCGCGCCAAGTTAGTCTGTTCCCGGGAATATTCGCACATGGGGAATTGGATTAAAGTCAAGAAGCTTGCGGAAGAAATCCTTGCAGTTGTTCCCGATCTTCGCCCGAATTCCATTATTGAGTTTGACGCGCGCATCTTACTGTGCCTGTCGTTGCTTAACATTAGGCTGGCACGAAGTATTCCGGTCGTTCTCGGCGAATTAGATGAAGCCAAGCGAATCCTTCAAGAGGGAACCGAATGCGATGAAGAGGATTCCGAGCGTTTATATAGATTTCTTGGCCGCGTTTGGGGGATTCAATGCGAGTTCAAGCTTGAAGATTATGTTAATGGGGGCGAAGAGTCAGAGTTGATGGAGGCTGAGCAGGCAGGACAGCTCTGCTTAACTTATCTCCAACAATTGTCACGTGTGGCGATAAGCGACCTAGGGAATGCGTATGCCTTACTGAGCACAATCTACACTCTTTCCGGAGAGACAGAACGAGCGGCACAGTATCGCGAAAAAGCCATGCTTCTCGGCTTTGACCTTTCAGAGGAATAACTCCATGACCATCCATACCGCGAAAACTCCCGACCAATTTCGCCACGTCTATCCAGTTATCAGGGAACTTCGCCCCCATCTCACGGAGCAGCGGTTCATCGAGCAGGTCGAACGGCAAGCGCGCGAGCACGGCTACATCCTTATATATATAGAGGAGAGCGGCCGTGCCGTGGCGGCGGCAGGCTACCGTCCTACCGAGATGTTACATTGGTCAAAAGTTTTGTATATTGATGACTTGGTCACGGCGGAATCGGCGCGGGGGCGTGGTTATGCTGACCATTTGTTCAAATATATCGAGCAGCAAGCCCGCGAACGAGGCTTGGCGGCAGTTCATCTCGATAGCGGAACCCATTCGGGCCGTTGGGATGCCCACCGGTTCTACTTGAAACACGGGATGAACATTACCAGTTACCACTTTGTCAAAGATCTTAAATCAAAATAGACGGACCGAAAGAATGCAACGAATCGTAATACTGTGGAGCCTGCTGATGCTGACTATCATCGCCGGCTGCACAAAGGATGGCCCCTATGTCGCCAAAATCGGCAAGGAGACCATCACGGAAGAAGAGTATCGCAACGCCATGATGCTGCAGTTCCGCTCGGAGGAGAACATCAAGCAGCGCAGTTTGGACGAGCGCAAGAAAATCGCGCATGACTTGGCGATAGAAGAAGCCAAGTATCTTGAAGGATTGGCGCGCAAGTATGACGAGAATCCCGAAATCGCGCAGAACGTCGAAGCCTCGGCGAAACGCAAGGCTTTGGACCTGCTTTATGAAGACAAAATCATCAACTCGGTGATAACCGAATCGATGATGCGCGACTTCTATGATAAAGGCAGCAAGGAAATCATGGCGCGCCACATTCTCGTCAAGAAGAATTCAAGTGACACGACGGCCGCCGACAAGGCGCGCTTGAAAAGCCGCATTGACTCCATCAAGACGGCAATTGACAAAGGACTGGATTTCAAAACCGCCGCGAAACTTCTGAGCGAAGACGCGACAACCGCGGCCGATTCTGGCGATCTCGGCTGGTTCCCGTGGGGTAGAATGGTGGATGAGTTTCAGCGCGCGGCATGGGACGCAAAACCGAAGACCGTCGCCGGTCCGGTGGAATCTCCCTTCGGTTGGCACCTGATATGGGTGGATTCAACCCGCGCCATCGAAGGCCGCAAGCCTTACGAAGAATCCAAGAATGACATCGCCACGCGCATGCGCGAAGTTGAGGGACAGAAGCTTGGCGAAAAAGCGCGCGAGTATGTGACAGCGCTGCATGACGAATACGGTTTGAAACTCGACCAGGCCGTGCTCGACAAATTCGTGGCCAAAATGCTCGATCCGCAGATGACGCTCAACAAAGAACTCGGCCCGATGTTCACCGCCGAAGAGAAAGCGCAAATTGCGGGGACGCATAAGCTTGGCAACATCACGATCGACGATATGATTCAGAAAGTGGGCGCGAATGCGTATCGCGTAGACTGGAAGAATCCGCAGTCCGTGAAAGATCTCGCGCACGCCATTTGTGAACCGCAATTCCTCGAAGACAAGGCGGTCAAGGAGGGCTATCTGAAGAAGGCGATGGAAGACCCGAGCATTGTACAGCAGAAGAAGACGGCCATCATGCGACTGGTTGAGAAAGTGGAAATAACGGAGAAGCTCGACGGCAATGAAGACGCCGACCGGGCCTACTACGAGCAGCACCTGCAGGAGTTTATCCAGCCGGAAACGCGTACGATTCGCGAAATTTTCATCAAGGAAGACAGCGCGAAAGCGGCCAAAGTGCGCGAACGCGCGCTGAAGGGTGAGGATTTCCAGAAGCTTGCGTGGCAATTCAACGAAAAGGAATCCACCAAGCGCGACAGCGGCCGCATCGGTCCATTTGAAGAGAAGCGCTTCGGCATGATTGGCAAGAGCGCGTTCCAGCTTCAAAAGAAAGGCGACATCTCGGAAGTTGTGAAGGTCGGCAAGAACTACTCCGTCTTGCAGCTTCTGGAGACTTATCCGTCACGCACGAAGACGTGGGAAGAAGCCAAGGGCGACGCGCGCCGGGAAAACCGTGTTGTGCGCACGAAGCAGCTGACCGAAGAGCTTGAGAAGATGCTGTTGTCCCGTTATCCGCTAAAGATAAACGAAGAGAAGCTTTCAACACTTTGGCCGCTTCCGCCTGAACGACAGGACCGCGCAGCACGTGATCAATAGGATACTTCTGATTGTCTCGCTTGCACCTCTGTTCTGCGGATGCGGCAAGAGCGGCGAGGCGGACGTGATCGCGAAGGCAGGCAATCGGACACTGACTCGCGAAGAGTTTCGCACGATGACCGGCGTAGCCTTTGACAGCATGGCGGCGGACGAGCGCACCTATCTTCTTAACGAGTGGCTTGAGCTTGCCATGCTCGAGCAGGAGATTGAGAAGTCGAACTTGCGCAAGGACCCTGTACTTGCCCGCAAGGAGCGCGAGTTGATCGCCCAATACTATCGTGCCGTATTGCTTGCGCGTCAGCCGGTCCCGGAGATTACCGATTCGCTGATATCCCAATACTACAGTGAGTATCAATCCGAATTCAAGCGTCCCTCTGACAGCTACCTGATAGAGAGTTTCTATTGCGAAGCGGAAGACTCGCTAAAGGCCTTCCGGCGCGCGCTTGAACGAGCCGATACGTCGCGTTTGAAATCGGGATTTGTGATTTGGGAAGGCAAGTGGCTCGCGGACGGAACGGATTTGGAGCCTCCGCAGCTTGCCGCCGTCCGTGCGATTCAAGCGGGCGGTTTGACTCCGGTGCTGCCATTTGGTGAAGGCTACAGGCTGATACGACTGCATGAAGTCTATCCGCAGGGCGCGCAGTTAAGTCTCGAAGCCGTGCGCGGAGAAATCCGGGAACGCCTGCTTACCGAACAGAGTCAAAGAAGACAGGAACGGTGGGAAAGCGAATTGCGCAGCCGTTACCAGCCAATGAATATGGGTGAAGCGAAATGATGAAATGGATCGCAGCGGGACTGCTCATGTTGGCGGCGCTCGCAGCCGGAGAAGAGACCATAGACCGGGTTGTGGCGGTGGTGGATGACGAGATAATCCTCGAGTCCGAGATATTGCAGTACATGCAATACTCAATGGGCGCAAGCGGGTCACTCGATTCGCTATCCGCGGAACAGTTGAATGTGCTCAGCGGGCAGGTGCTCGACGATTTGATTGCCCAGAAACTATTGCTGACGCGCGCGCGGTATGATTCCATTTCCGTTTCACAAAAGGAAGTTGACCGCGAGTTGGATAACCGGATGGCCAATCTGATAGAACAGGTCGGAGGTCAGGACAAACTCGAATCCTATTACGGCATGCCGCTGCCCAAAATCAAGCGGCAGTTCCGTCCGCTGGTTGAAGAGACGCTGTTGATAGAGCGCATTCGCCGCCAGCATCTTGCTTCGGTGAGAGTCTCGCGCAGCGAGGTTATCGAGTTTTGGGAATCAATCAAAGACAGCGTGCCGCCGCTTCGGGATGCGATACGTCTTGCGCACATATTGCTGCAGGACCGCGTTTCGGAAGCGTCGGTCGAGGCGGCGATTGCGCGCGCGGACTCGGCCAAGCAAATTATTGAATCCGGCCAGATGACTTTTGAGGAATATGCGTCACGCTTTTCCGATGACGCGGGCTCCGCGGCGCGCGGCGGCAAACTTGGCACGACCAATCGCGGTGACTTGGTTCCTGAATATGAAGCGGCAGCTTACGAGTTGGAGCCGGGCGAGTTAAGCGCACCGACGGTGTCACAATTCGGCGTGCATCTGATTCGACTGAACGAGCGAACGGGAGAAAAAATTAACAGCGACCACATCTTGTTCAAGGTCACGCCAGCAGCCGCGGACGAAGCGCAGACGATGGCGGACGCGGAATCGCTGGTGGTGAGATTACGCGGAGGTGATGACTTCGCCGAGCTTGCGCTTAATCTTTCGACGGACACAAAGACGTCCGCCAATGGCGGCGACCTGGGCTGGTTCAGTCCGGCGGAGTTGCCCGACGAATTCAAAGCTCCGATAGAAGGCAAGCAAAAGGGTGAGTATTCCGATCCGTTCCGCACGATTTTCGGCGTGCACATTGTGAAAGTGACAGACCGCGTATTCTCGCGTGCCATCACATTGAATGAAGATTACAGCCGCATTGAGCAGATGGCGCTGGCGAAGAAGCAGGACGAAGAATTCAAGAAGTGGATTGACAAGCTCGCCAAGGAAACTTACGTCGAGCGCAAAAGCTGAGCGCACCTGAGCCGATGAAGTCTGATATAAGGAGCCCCTCAATCGAGGGGCTTTCGTTTGCCCAATCTCCCACGAACCCTCGCAAAAGCTATCACGAACAACTTAAATAACAGCGATTTAAAACTCGTTTTCCGCGCTGACCAAAACACTTGACAATCTAAACTCTCCGCTATATATTCTATATATCAGCAACTCGGTGCATCAGCAACTTGGTGCATCAGCAACTTGGTGCATCCTTGAAAACGGCTTAGGGAGCCGGAAAAATTTTTCACAGTTCAGGAGGCACGCATGAGTAAAGCACCTTCCACCTCATCCGCAATGGTTATCCTTGCGGTTTTTTTGTTTCTTGGAGTTTCTGTAATGCCGTCTTTCGCTTGCCAGGATTGCCAGTGCTTCAGTGACAATACATGCTCGGATGTAGAATGCGCCTCAAACCTTACGGCGAATTGCACACGAAGCGAATTCACACCAGCATGTACAGGAACGTATATTATTCGAACGGAGACTCGTTGTTCAGGAAGTGGATCGAATTGCACACTATGTTATTCTTGTGCAAACATCTTCAAGTTGACAGGAGGCACAGAGATTTTCCTCGCAAACGGGCATACAAATGCGTGCGGCTTTGGAGGGTGCGTTGCCACAGTGTATCCGACGGTTAATTTGATAGCGGGAAGTACATATGTTATCTATACATGCAAGCTGCCCTGTAGCCAGATAGGCACGACATGTGAATCATGCTCTGCAAATTGTACCGCCTACGCTTGCATTTCGTACAACACCGTTCTCTGCACGCCATGACTCTCATAACAATATGCATTAGCTGTGTGATTGCACTACTGCCCCTAAACATTGCGGTTGGAACAGTCTTGCATGTACCAGCAGACTATCCCACGATACAAGCCGCGCTTGACAGCACAAATCGTTGGGACACTGTCTCTGTTGCTCCCGGAACGTATCACGAGCTGCTTCAAAGCCCTCTACATTCTTTTGTCTTGATGGGCTGGCACCGGGCCGATACTACTGCCGAGGCACGGACTACATTTGATCCCAATGTGTTCGGAGTTGATACGCCTTCCGTGTTTCGCGTTTTCGGCGACACAGCAGTAGTAAAGAACATTGCTTTCTATAATCGCCCGGCAATTAGACAGTACGAGATTCCGACAAGGTCAGGCGCGATTCAGAGTGCAGCGCGACTTTTAATCGTCGAGCAATGCAGGTTTGATTCAGTATCCTCTCCTCTTTGGCGAGGATCAAGAATTGAAATTCAAAATTGCCGCTTCGTTGGTTGCTTTGGAAGTTGCGTGCTAACATCTCTTAGCGGAAGGCTTAAAGCGGAAAATTGTTACTTTGAAAGTGAAGGGTACTCTGTCGTAACATGCTACGGAGGATCAGAAATTGACAGTTGTGTGTTTGCGAATAACCCGCAAGGCGGATACCTGCTCAACATCAGAGGGCCCGGCGCAATTGTCTCAAATTGCCGCTTCGGTCCTTACGTCGGCGCATTCTCTGTTGTTGATATTTATCCGAATGGCGATGTGTTAATTGAGAATTGCGTTTTTGAAGGCATTGATCAGGCTTACAGTCTGATTCAAGCTGGTTTCGATCATCCTATAAGTATGGATTATCCACTTGTAATTAGAGGAAACACTTTTCGAGATTATCATACCTTTGGCCCTTCTTCCGGAACCATCGCAATTAATCTCCAATGCTCGCAATGTTCGTTCGGGCGTCTTGCAATCATTGAAGGCAACACTTTCATTGATGGAGATGGTGCGACAGTGCTGACTCCGGGCGTCCAGGCGCTTAGCGCAACGGTTTTACTTCGGGACAATGAATTTGAGAATCTTGATCCTGCAACGCTGCCGGATTTTCGGGCAGAGGGTCCATCACAAGACACAATTCGTTCTCACAACAACTCCTTCTTGCCCCCAGGCCTTGCCGCGAGCACGGTGGGGAGCTATTTCGACGCCCGCGAGAATTGGTGGGGAGACTCGACGGGACCGTACAATGCAAGTGTGAATCCGGAAGGGCAGGGCTCAGAGGTTGGGAATGGTGTGTTGTTCGTACCATGGCTGACTCAACATCCCGACAGTATTGACTCCACGGAAGTGGCGATTGAGACTCCAAGCGTTCAATTGCCTTCAGCTTACTCGCTTGCGGCCTTTCCCAATCCATTTAATGCCACAACAATATTGAGTGTCGAAGTTGCGCGTGCAGGAAACTACGATATCGTTCTCTATGATGTAACAGGGCGAGAAGTGACGACGCTATATTCAGGCCGAATAGAATCAAGCCAAAATGTTCACGTAAACGCCGAACGAATTGCCAGCGGAGTCTATTTTGCAGAGCTGCGCTCAATGGATAATGTATTCACGGCAACCAAGCTTTTGCTTTTGAAGTAAGCAGTTTACATATACCAAATGCAAAAGCCGAGACAAATCGTCTCGGCTTTTAAATTTTCGAATTTTGCAGTTCAATTCTATTTGTGTTCATGCATCGGAATCGTCAGCACCGCACAGGGAGATCGTCTAACGACCGCTTCGGCGACGCTGCCGAATAGAAATCGTTTGAGTCCGGTTCTGCCGTGAGTGGCGATGACAATCACGTCCGCATGAATTTTTTCGGCCAGCACAACGATTTCGTGAGCGGGATCTCCGAGTTCAAGATGCCGCGTGAGCGTGATTCCCGGCTTGACGTATTCACCCAGCGCATTGTCGAGAGTTTTGCGATAGCTGTCGAGCAATTCGGTTTCGTAGCGTTTCACATCAAACGCCGCCGAACCGCTGCCCGGCGGGAGTTCAACCAATGGTACAGGCGGAACGACATGCAGCACATGCAGCTCCGCATTGTAACGGCGAGCGAGTTCGTCGGCGGTTGCCAAAGCCCGGTAGGACGGGTCGGAAAAGTCAATCGGGCAAAGGATCTTTTGGAAGCTAAGCATGGCGGACCTCCGTAAAAATTCCCGTTGAAAAATTGCGAGCGATTGCGTATTTTGGAGTGGTTGTTGCAACCCCTATATTGGTTACAATCCTAATCAAGCTAATAAGTTCCCGTGGTGGTAAGCTGACTCGGTTTGTCAGTTTCCTGCGGCGACAAAACACTAAGGATAAGTAGGAATGAGTTCGCAAATTATAAGCCAGCCACCTGCACCACCTGAAGTACTGGCTGAAGCTGTAGATGCATTGCGCTGTGTGGCCTCGAACGACCGGGTATTCGTCGGTTCAGGTCTGGCGGTACCGGAGTTGTTGGTGGAAGCCTTGGCCGCAAGAGCACCTGAACTTGAAGGCGTGGAAGTCACGCATTTGATGACGTTTGGTGCGGCACCATATGCCGCGCCGGGGATGGAGAAGAGTTTCCGCACCAACGCGCTGTTTACGGGCGGCAATGTGCGTCAGGCCGTTAATGAAGGCCGCGGAGATTATACACCGATATTTTTGTCCGAAATTCCCGCGTTGATTCGAAGCGGCAATTTCAAAATTGACACATGTCTGGTGCAGGTCACTCCTCCCGGAACACACGGTCATTGCAGTTTGGGAATTGACTGCGCCTGCACGCTGGAAGCGGCGCGGCACGCCAAGAACGTCATCGGCCTGGTAAATGAGCAGATGCCGTGGGTATATGGCGAGAACTTCTTGCACAAGAACGAGTTTCGCGCGTTGATTCGCTACGACCACCCTCTGCCGGAGCTGCCGCGCAAGACTCCCAGCGATGCTGAGAAACTGATCGGATTGTTCTGCGCGGAGTTGGTGCCAAACGGAGCCTGTTTGCAATTGGGAATCGGCGCGATTCCGGATGCGGTGCTGGCGAGTTTGGGCGACAAGCGCGACCTGGGTATGCACACGGAAATGTTCAGTGACGGCGCGGTTGAGTTGGTTCACAAAGGAGTCATCAACTGCAAGGCCAAGACGCTGCACAAGGACAAGATGATAGCAAGCTTCGTGCTCGGATCGAAGGTTCTTTATGACTTCGTGCGCAGCAATCCGCTGGTCGAATTCCGTCCGGTGGACCACACGAACGATCCGTTCGTGATTGCGCGTAACGACAAGATGATCTCAATTAACAGCGCGCTGCAAGTTGATTTGACCGGCCAGGTGTGCTCCGATTCCATCGGACACTCCATATTCTCCGGCTTCGGCGGACAGGTTGACTTTGTGCGCGGCGCATCGAGAAGCAACGGCGGCAAGCCGATTATCGCGCTGGAGTCCACGGCGAAGAACGGAACGATTTCGCGCATCACTCCGGTGTTGTCACCGGGCGCGGGTGTTGTCACCAATCGCGCGGACGTGCATTATGTCTGCACCGAGTTTGGTGTGGCATATTTGCACGGCAAGACGATTCGGGAACGCGCACACGCGTTGATTCGCATCGCACATCCGCAGTTCCGCGAAGAACTGAAGTACGCCGCGACGCAAAGAAAACTCATTTAGGTTAGACGGCCAGAGGCCGACGGTAGTTTATGAGAGCGGGCTGGAGTAATCCAGCCCGCTTTAGTGTTGTCGAAAATTGCTTCCTCGCTAAAGGACGGCCGGAGGCCGTCGGTAGTGCTATCAGTCCTTGCGGACGTGCATGAAGAAGCCGTTTTTACTGACGCGGGCGATGGTGCCGGAGGGGGATTTGTAGAATTTTTCGAGGTGGACGATGCGCATGCCGGCTCTGTGAAAGAGGTCGCGCAGGTCGCGCTCGGTGAATTGGTGGAAGTGCGGGCGGTATTTGCGCGAGAGAATGTGCTCGACTTTGTAGATCAAGCTGTAGTCATTCGGAGTGACTAAGAACAAATTTCCGTCGGGGGCCATAACTCTCTTCATTTCCAGCACGTGATAGAGCGGATTGAAGAGATGTTCGAGCACTTCGAAGTGCGTGAGCGTGTGAAACGTGTTGTCGGGAAACTCGTAGCGTTCGATATCGAGGTCCACTTCCGAGACTTCGATGTTCAGTTTGGTTTCATCGCGGAGCACGTCGCGCATGTAGCTTTCGCCGCTTCCGACATCGAGCCAGCGTTCGCGGAGCGGATAGTTCTTGGCGTAGTTCATGAACAGCTTGAGCAGCCGCTGCGTGCGTTGTTTGAGCGCGGGGTCGTAGAGATTTTCGTCGGCGCCGATGCGGCTGTCGAGAACGTGCTTATCGTCGTAATTGCTCATGTGCTCTTGGGGTTTTGGAAGCTGTTGAAGTTACCCAAGATAGGGAAATGGAAAGACGGGAGCAAGCGGTGCGGGGCACGAGGCTCAACTAATTGACAATTCGGGAGTTCGGGCGTTGCGAATTTGGGGCATGAGCCGTATATTCTGGGATTAAATTGGGGAGTTCCGTCTACATGTTTGATGCACAATTCTGGACATTCGCGGGTTTGGCCGCGCTTTTGATCGTGACGCCTGGGCCGGACACGCTGCTGGTGCTGAAGAACTCCATCAGCGGTGGCCGGGCAACGGGATTGCATACCGTCTGGGGAATTGCGGTCGGGACGTACGTCCACGCGCTGGCTTCGGCACTTGGCCTGTCATTGATATTGATGCAGTCTTCGCGCGCCTTCACGGTGGTGAAGTGGGCGGGCGCGGTGTATCTTATCTGGCTGGGAATACAGAGTTTGTGGTCTGGATTTCGGGGCGAGACAGAGGCGGACCTTGGCGAAAGTGCGGAGGCTGGGAAACGCAAGTTCGCACGGAGCGGGTTTATTCAGGGGTTCATGAACAATATTCTGAATCCGAAGGTGGCGGTTTTTTATCTCGCGGTTTTGCCGCAGTTCGTGTCACCCGGGCAGTCGGTGCTGGGGCGGTCGCTGTTTCTGGCGACATTGTATGTCGTCATGGGAATCATCTGGCTATCGGCGGTCTCGGCGGCGGCGGCACAGGCGAAGACCGTGTTTTCGCGGCGGGGGTTGAGGCGCGCGGTATCGGGTCTTGCGGGGCTGGCCTTAGTCGGTTTCGGGGTCAAGCTGGCAACCGAACGGAATCCGTGACCGCTGTAAGTTTCGAGCCTAATATACGACACCAGTGGCGTTTTGTCAAGCATTTTTAGCAAAAAAGCTAAAAATTTATAAACACATGTTCAATATGTGATTGCGGGGTTTTGGCATTGAAGTTACGAGGGGGAGGGGAAATTTGGAGAGGCGTAAATTAACCTAAGGAAGAACAATGGCGGAATTGTTAACTACTAGTGAAATCAATGCCCGAATCGAACACATTATTAATGACGCAAAAGAACGGGTTGTCCTTGTCAGTCCATACTTGAAACTTGGTCCTCGACTTCAAACTCTAATCGAAGATAAAGACCGAATGAAGGTCGAGATGGTTGTGATTTATGGAAAAAATGAACTGTCACCGACAGAGATCGAATGGCTAAGCAAATTATCTCGGGTAAGAACGTCTTTTTGTCCAAATCTCCACGCGAAGTGCTATTACAATGAGTTTCAGGCGATAGTAACGTCAATGAACTTGTATGACTACTCCCAAATCAATAACGAAGAGTTGGGTGTGGCCTTTAACAAGGAGGACGACAGACAACTTTACGAGAAGATGCGTGAGGCCGTTGACCGAATTTATAGATCAAGCCAAGACATTGCCCTTTCTGTACAGAAAGTCGCAAAGGAAGAGAAAAAAACCGAGCCGCCGAAGGCGACCACAAAGCCAGCAGCTACATCAAAAGCAGATCGCGGTTTCTGTATTCGATGCAGCAGGCCATTGGCAATGAACATTGAGCGCCCTTACTGTAACGATTGCTTCAATATTTGGAAAGAGTTTAACAATCCTGATTACAAAGAACGAGTGTGCCACATTTGTGGAGCACCAAATCAAAGTACTCTAAACAAACCAAGTTGTATTTCATGCTTCAAGAAGCACCCACATCTGTTCCCCAGAAGATCGTCATTCTGAACGTCGGCTTGGCGACGTGAAGAAGCGTTCGGGCTGGAAGGCGCCAAATTCCACCGCCCACTAGGTCCAGCCTCCAGGCTGGACTTCTGGAGAGATGGAATGTTGCAGCGGAAGGTTCGCAGAGTGTCGTGCCTGGAGGCACGACCTAGTAAATTTAAATAAGATTGAAAAGCATTTCAAAGAAATGGACAAGCCGGAGAATCGTCATCAGACCGATCAAACGTTCTTTGTAACTTCAGTAATTGAAGAGCGCGAACCGATATTTCGAAATGACGAGCATGCGCAGAGGTTTATTGATGCCTTACAACATTTTCGAAAAACAGAAGAGATCAAATTGTATGGTTTTGTTGTGATGCCTGATCATGTGCATTTTGTTTGTCGAGTAGTTAATGGGATGACGATATCGAGCTTGGTGCGGCGAATCAAGACCTTTACATCACGGGATCAATTGTTCCACTGGCAAAAGGGATATTGGACTGTCGTGATTTCTCGCAAAGAGATGCTGATTGAGAAGCTCAACTACATGCACGCGAATCCAATCAGAGCAAAGCTTGTTGAAGACCTTAAAGATTACAAATGGTCAAGTTGGCAGGAATTCTATCAGAAACCGGAACCAGAAATGGTTGACCGAGTCACCTGAAAGATGTCGAGCCTGGAGGCTCGACCTAGTAGACGTTGTAATAGGTTTGCCCTCTAACCCCCCGCAACCATAGTTGATTTATCTGAGTTTAAGACGTAGCCAGAAAGAATTTAGAGTATTTTTAAGATATTGAAAACACAACGTTTGACAAAGACCCTGCGGAGGATTTGCGGGGGAAAGGTGACGTACGCGCTGTTGGCGGGGGTGTTGGTGTCCTCTCCAATGTTCGCGCAAGGGACAAATACGGCCCAGAAAGTGGGGCTGATGAAATATAACGGAGGCGGGGATTGGTACTCCGGCGGAAGGGCGCTCAGTAATCTGTTGCGTTATGCCGAAGCGGGTGCGAATGTGGATTTTGACCCCGAACCGCGGGCCGTGGAGCCGTCGTCGGTCGAGCTGTTCAGCTACCCGATTACCTTCATCAACGGTCACGGCAATATCTCGTTTTCGGAAAACGAGGTGAATAACCTGCGCGCCTATTTTAATGCAGGCGGATTTTTGTTTGCCAACGACGATTACGGCATGGACGCGAGCTTCCGCCGCGAAATGAAAAGAGTCTTGCCGGACGCGGAGTGGTACGAACTGCCGTTCAGCCATCCGATCTATACAGCAACAACCCGCTTTCCCAATGGCCTGCCGAAGATTCACGAGCACGATAAAAAATCCGCGCAAGGGTTCGGGCTGTTCGTGAACGGTGTGATGGTGTGCTTTTACAATTACGAGAGCGATTTATGCGACGGGTGGGAAGCTGAAGAGATTCACAACGATCCTCCGGAAAAACGTAAAGCGGCACTGGATATGGGGACGAATGTTTTGGTGTACGCCCTTACAAGGGGAGTGGAGTAGAAATAGGAAACTGGAAAGAGGAAAAAGGAAAGGCGGAGGCAGATCGTGGATTGTCCGAGTTGCAAAGTGGATTTGGTGATGAGCGAGCGGCAGGGGATTGAGATTGACTATTGCCCGAAGTGCCGCGGCGTCTGGCTGGACAGAGGGGAACTGGATAAAATTATCGAGCGTGCAGCCGACGACCGCGATGACGATCGCGCGCGCGCGCCGCAACAGCAGCAGTATCAACAGCCGCAAGTGGTGGTGCAGCAACAGCCGTACTATCAGAAGCCGTATAAACGCAAGAGTTTCCTTTCGGAGCTTTTCGATTAATGGATACACTGATTGTCATTTTGATGGTGTTGACGAATACGGCACAGTTTGATTCGCATGCGACGGGCGTGTGGCTGGAAGAGTTTGCCGTCCCGCATCAAATTTTCGCGGACGCAGGTGCACAGACGATTGTGGCAAGTCCGCAGGGCGGCGTGGTGCCGGTGGATCCGCGCAGTCTAAACGATGAGACAAAGCGGAATTTTGCCCGTGAAATCGAACTTTTGCAGTCCACGAAGAAGCTTGCAGAGGTTCAGTTGGACAATGTGGATGCCATCTTTTTCCCCGGCGGTCATGGCACGATGTTTGATTTACCGGGGAATGCGGACGTTCAGAAAGCCATTGTAGAGCTGTACGAACGCGGCGAGGTGGTCTCGGCGGTGTGCCACGGTCCGGCGGCCTTTGTGGATGTGAAACTTTCGGACGGAAGAGCGCTCGTAGAAGGTAAGAAGCTGGCCGCATTTACGGACAGCGAAGAGCGGGCGGTGCAGCTGGACGGATATATGCCGTTCATGCTGGAGAGCAAGCTGCGCGAGCAGGGCGCGACGGTGGAGACGGCCGAGAACTTTCAGGAGAAGGTGGTGGTGGACGGAAAGCTCATCACCGGACAGAATCCGCCATCGAGCGCGGGAGTGGCGCGGGAGATTTTGAAAGCACTGGCGCGCTGACGAAGGACTCAATGACCATCCGGAAAGCCGGGTGGAAATTATGAAGTAACTAGGGAGATCGACGATGTATCTCTTTTTGTCGGGACTGTTCCTGACGTTGGCGGCGGCGATCGGATTTCAGCCGCTGTGGCAACTGATACGCAAACTGCCTGCGCGCATGAAGTGGGTGTGGGTGCACGGCGGACTGGCCACACTAGGCATGCTGTTCATGATATTGCAGGCGACGCAATCGGCGAAGCCCACGCCGATGCTGGCCTTTTTGATTTTGCTGATTACGTTTTTAGGCGGAGTAGGATTGTTTGCGCTGCGGCGGATGAAGGCTCCCGTGCCTGCGGGAATCGCTTTGATACATCCGCTGGCGGCGGTGGTGGGATTGGTATTACTGTGGCAGGCAATTTTGGCGAGATAAGGAAACACAAGCATTGGCACTACTACGAGCACGAGCAACACGGACGCGCAGGCCTGTGCGTCACGCGGTGGAGAAATTCGCGGGCTGGTATTTCACCCGCTCGATACAAAGTTATCAGTATTTGCAGACGGGCGAATTGCCGCCGTCTGTGGTCAGAGACAGATTGAAAATGGCTGTGATTCGGCTGAGTATTCAGAGACAGAGAATCATTAATAAAATGCGGTTGCGCGGATTCTAAATACTCGCGCATGGAGCAGGTGAAGACATCCTTACGAGGACATGCCCTGCTGCCGCGAACTATGGAACGACCGTGATATTCGCGGTAAACGACTGAAGGAACAGACGACTATGGGTGCACGAGAAGTACTCTCGACGATACGCAACTGGATGGCGGGCTTACGGCGCGCTGTTCTTGTCAATACATTGAAGAGTCATGCGCTGTTCGCGTTGGCCGCATTGGTCAGCGTGACGCTGCTCGTGCTGGTGTTGGAATCGCTGGGACATTTCAGCGGCGGCGCGCGCGCGGTGCTGCTGGGGTTGTGGACGGTGTCGGCGGTTGCGGCGCTGGGGCTCGGAGTGGTATGGCCGATTCTGAAATACACCGCATTCGCGCCGACGGATCAGAAGCTTGCGGGACAATACGCGGAGAGAATTCCGGGAATCCGGGATCGCGTGCTGAACGCCTTGCAGCTTCTGGACAAAGTTGAGACTGCAGAGCGCGACGGAGTCTCTCCGGAGTTGATCTTAGCGGCGGGGCGCGGTGTGGCCGAAGAGCTGATTCCGATTCAACCGGCAACGCTGCCGGACAAAACGTATGTGAAAAAGAACGCGCGCTATGCAGTGTTCACTTCAGTTGCGGCGGTGGCGCTTCTGATTGTGTTTGGCGGTCCGCTGATGTCGGCGGCCGAGCGCGTGATGAATCCGAACAAGGATTTTTCTCTTCCGGCGGCATTTCAGTTGACGATTGAACCGGGTGACGTGGAACTTGTGCGCGGAGATTCACTGAAGGTGGTTGTCAAAGCCACAGGAGAAATTCCGCAAGAAGTCACTATCACGCGTCAAGAAAAAGGGCGCTCGGCGGACACACCGCTGACCGTTGCAGGAGAGAACGGTGAGTTTACGGTCACGTGGTCGGGTTTGGCGACGACGTTTGACTATTGGGCTTACTCAGGCAATGTCAAGTCTGAAAAGCACACAGTGACGATTCAGGAATTACCGGCGGTGCGGTATTTGACGGTCACGCTAACTCCGCCCGCTTACACTGAATTGCAGCCGCTGACATTGGAAGAGAATATCGGGGATATTTCAGCGGTTGTGGGCACCACAGCACGACTTTCGATTTCTTCGACGAAGCAATTGGCGAGCGCAACGATAGAGTTTTTTGATATCAGCGGCGACAACCTGACGACACCGCGCGAGAGGCTTCCACTGAATTTGGACGGCAGCAAGGCGAACGGCGAATTTACCGTGTCGAAGAGCGGAACCTATCAAATAAAGCTCACGGACAACGAGGGACGCGAGAGCCGCGACGCGATTTCGTATCGCATCAACGCCCGTCCGGATGAAGCTCCGGTGATTTCGCTGGTCGAGCCCGCAAACGACATGGAGATAGCCGCGGACATTAAGATACCGCTTGTGGCCGACGCGGCGGATGATTATGGATTCTCGAAGATGACGCTGCGCTATTTCCGTCCGTCGCCGTGGGAGCAAATGACGGATATTCCCGAGGAGAATTTTGAGCGCATGGCTCTCGACTATCGTGTGACTGAGCCGGGGCGTTGTGTGGTGGAGACGATGTTCGACTTGACGCCGCTGCAATTGCTGCCCGAGGATCAAGTGCTTCTTTTCGTGGAGGTTTGGGACAACGACCGCATCAGCGGGCCGAAGCGTGCCAAGAGCGAAATGCGGGTGCTGCGCTTCCCGTCGATGGCGGAAATTTTCGAACAGCAGGAGCAGATGGAAGAAAAGCGAACCATCACGCTTGAAGAACTGCTCGAGCATTCGCAGGATTTGCGCGAGGAAGTGGAGAAGGCCGTCGAGGAGTTCAAGTCGAATCCCGAGATGACGTACGAGCGCAAGCAGGAAATCAATCAATTGATGGAACAGCAGGAGCAGATGAATCAGGTTCTTGAGCAGGTTGCTCAAGCGATTGAGATGCAGCAGATGCAGAATCAGATTCGTTCGCTCTATTCTCCCGAAGTGATGGAGAAGATGGCGCAGATACAGGAACTCGTGGAAGAGGTCATCACGCCGGAAATGCGGGAAGCTATGCGCAAGCTGGCCGAGGCGATGCAGCAGCCGACACCTGAGGAGATGCGCGAAGCGCTTCAGAACATGCAGAAGATGCAGGAGCAGTTTCAGCTTGCTTTGGATCAGACGCTGAACATGCTGAAGCAGATGCAGGCCGAGAAGAAGTTGGACGAACTTGCGCGCCGTCTGGACGAACTTTCGAAGCAGCAGGAGCAGCTCAATGAGAAGATGGACCAGAACACTCCTCAGAACGCGCAGGAAAACGCGAAGCAGCAGGAGAAGCTGGCCGAAGAAATGAAGAAGATTGAGCAGGAGATGAAGCAGCTTGCCGAGCAGATGAAGCAGGATCAGGTTCAGGGTCAACAGCAGGCTCAGGAGCTTCAGAAGGAGATGGAGGAGGAGCAGCTTTCCGAGCAGATGGAGCAGAACTCGCAGTCGATGCAGATGTGTCAGAACCAGTCGGCGAAGAAGCAGGGGAAGAAGCAGCAGAAGAAGATGTCCGAGATGGCGCAAAAGATGCAGGACATGCGTCAGCAGATGCAGCAGAATCAGGACCTCGAAACGATGATGGAGATGGAGAAGCAGCGCGACAAGATGCTCGATCTCTCCATGCGTCAGGAACAGCTATGGCAGCAGTCGCAGAATATGGATCCGAACAGTCCGCAGATGCGCGAGCTTGCCGAAGAGCAGGAGAATCTGAAGCAGGCGATGAAGCGTGTTCAGGAGGACATGACGGAGCTTGCGAAGAAAACGATGAGCGTAACTCCGAAGCTGATGGCGGCGATGGAGGAGACGATCAATCAGATGCAATCGGCCTGCAACGCGACGGCAGAGCGGGATTCACGTTCGGCGACACACTATAGGAAGCAAGCTCTCGCTTCGCTGAATGAAACGCTGAAGCAGCAAAACAACGCATGCAAGCAGTGCCAGAGTCAGTGCAACAAACCGAACAGCAACTCGACGTGCAACAAGGCCGGCGGCATGTGCCAGAAGCAGGGACAGATCAACCAGCAGACGATGTCCATGATGCAGAATCCGGGCACGTTGTCGCAAGGTCAGGCGGCGGCGATGCAGCGGCTTGCCGCCGAGCAGGAGGCGCTGGCGAAGTCCATGGGCGAACTCGCTCAGGAGGCCGCGGCTTCACGTGAAACGACGGGCCGTCTCGACGGATTGAAGGAAGAGATGGAAGAAGTCGCGAAGGATTTGCGTGCGCAGAAGATTACGCCGGAGACGATTGAGCGGCAGAACAAGATCGAATCGAAGCTGCTTGATTTCCAGCGCGCGAACCGCGAACGCGAGTTTTCTCCGCAACGAAAGTCAAACACGGGTATTGACATGGTGCGTTCATCGCCACGCGAGTTGCCGAAAAAGCCGGGACAGGATGAACTGCGTGAAGATTTGCTGCGGGCGCTTGACGCGAAGTACACTCCCGATTACGAAGAGCTAATCCGCAAATACTTTGATGCTCTTTCAAAGTGGCAATAACCGGCATGAATGCTGGACCCAATGCGTTGACGCATGCGCTTTGCATTCTCATTGTTGCGCTGTTAGCGGGCTGCACGGCGGGTCCGCAAACCGCTCGGCTTGACGGCGGACTTTCGGAGCAGATTTTCTCACCGAAGTTCGTTGTCAACGATGACAGAACGCTGAATTGTCAGTGGATAGAGTTTCATCGTGACAGCGTCGGCGGCGCGGGAGTGAATTGGAATCCGGCGCGCGGACGATTTGACACCGTTTTGTCTTATGACTTCATTCAGCGCAGGTATGTGCAATGCATACCGGAGTTGATGCGATGGACGGACAGACGTCACAGCACGGCCACCTTCGTTGCTCACAGTTGTATTCAAGAGAGCTTCATGGTTTTCCGTGACAGCACGGGCAAGCGCGAAGCGGCGTGGCTTGCCGCTCCCGCCATTCAAACCTATCCCCTCAAAGTTGATTCCGTTTACCTGATAGTGCACGGCAGCTCTACCGAGTACGGCCTGATAACGATCTGGCTGGACAATTCAGGCCGCGAACTGAGCCGTGACACGCTTGATTTACCGGTGCCGGATTTCGCCGCTGCCGCGGGTGACGGCGCAACGCTGGTGAAACGGGAGGACGACGCGTTCCATATTTACCATTTGGGACGCGCATGCAGCTGGATTGACAGCGGAACGGTGAATCGCGGATTTTCCGGTAAGCAGAGTTTCGGCACGGACTATTTCGTTCAAGACGGTGAAATTTACATCGTGAGCGGCTACAATCTGGGCAAGGACGACGCGATGTTTGAAACGCACGTTGTGAATGGAACCAGGCTGCTTTCCACCCATCAGGCGAAACTCCGGCCCTTCAGCGGACTGAATGTCGTCGCCTGCCGCGCCATCGACGCGGGAGAGGAGTTTCCCTGTCTTGTGGCGCTGTCGGAAAGTGTTGAGGGCATGAGTGTCGTCGTGCTTGCGCAGGACAGCGAGGGTTATTGGTCAAAGCGCGGTAATGCCGAGTCTCCCGTCAGCGAAACGATTCAGGAGTTCTGCGCCGTCAAGTGGGGGAACACGGTGCATGTCGCCTGCACCGTCGCGGCCGACACGAGTGCGGTTGCCAACTCGGTCGAGTGGATTGGATTTAAACTGTGAAAGGACGAATGATGGTCAAACAACTTGGAGTGTTAATTCTGGTTTGCGTGCTGAGTCTGAGTGCAGGCGCGCAGCTTCAGTTTGATCCGGTGCGCATGGATCCGGAAACGGACGAGCGGTTCTTCTTTCCGACGATTCAATTGACGAACGATAACCGGTTCTATTGCACATGGGCGAGTGCAAATGTGGATTGGATTGGCGCCTACGGTCAGCATATCGAATTGAACGGAACACTTACAGGTCCTCGCGACACACTTGACATTCAGGACACAGGCTTGGTAAGCTGTCCGCCGCGCGTTGAGTATCAAACGCTGTCCAGCGGCGCGTGGGCGAAAATGATCTATCACGAATGACTTGCCGAGACGAAGCTCCAGTTCTACTCCCCGGAGGGGACGCTGCTGGAGGAAACGGCTTTGATGCCCGCGTTCTTTCCCAGGTTCTTAAAACTTGCGAACGGATATTTTGTTTCGTCACGCGATTTCTCCATTGGCCAGCAGGTGTTTCGTTACAGCGCAGCGGGTGAGTTGACGGGTTCCGACACGCTTGCCCTTGGCGAAACGTACTTCTCATACGAGGTGAACGGCGCGCCGCATTTGGTGTCGCAGAGCAGTGTCTTCAGCGGCGGACGGTGGACGATGCGGTCGCTGCTATATCTGTTTGACACACAAGGCTTCTTCGCCGACAGCATCGTGCTGCGCGAAAGCGAACTGCAGCAAGGTGAGAGTCCATCCGGCTTCGCATTTCACTATGAGAACGGCATCCTGACATTTGTTGCGGGCTCCGTGTCTCCGACTCCTCCGATCATTGACTTTCGCGTGTGGTTGTCCACATATGATGGAATCTCCGTGACCCACACTCCGCCGTGGGACCCCGGTCCGCTTGCTCCGCAAAGCTACGTTACAAGCTGGGGAATACTGCGCACACAAGACGAACGGTTTGTGCTTTCGGCCTTCATTCGTAGTGACGAGTTCATGCAGTTCTGGTTTATGGGACTTGAGGGAGACGGCACATTCAACTCGAATTTGCATATTCAAGACGTTGCCGACAACCATCTGTTGAACGGTCTTGTTATGAAAGAGATTGGCGGTTCGCTTGTGTATGCGTTTACCGAAGTGACGACAGACGGCTCATACGGCGGCGGTGCGCAGATTGCAGCTTTTCCGTTAGGTGAATTGCTCGACGCGGACGACCAAAGACCTGAACTTCCGAACCAGCTTGCCTTGACAGCTTATCCGAATCCTTTCAATTCAAGTTCGACCATTGAATATCGGGTTTCTGTGCCGGGCAACGCGCTGTTGACGATATTTGATTTACTTGGCCGTGAAGTCGAAACTCTCTCTGATGGGGTTCATCAGGCAGGAAGCTATCGCACGAGCTGGGCGGCCGGTGACGTGGGAAGCGGCAGATACTTTTTGAAACTCACATCATCCGGACAATCACGCGTGATACCCTTAACCTTGACCAAATGACCTCTCTCCTATATATAGTACTGGTGTCGCTGTTCGCGCTCGGTTCGGTTCAGGCACAGCAGATAATCATCCAACCGGGTGGTTCGGGTCAGTCTCCGCAGCCGCGCAAGCCCAATGTCCAGCGAACCGCAGAGCAGGTGCATATGGATCGCGCGCGCCGCGAAGAGCAGCGCGGGAACTACGAAGGTGCGCTGGTCGCCTGGCAAGAGGTCTTGAAGGTTTCTCCGTTGGAAGCGCAGGCGATTGCGGCGATTCCGAACTGTTTTATTCAATTGCGCAGGTTTGACGAAGCCGAGGCATTTCTGGCAGAGCAGATTGAAAAAGGCAGGCTGCGCGGACTTGCCTCTCAATGGATGGATCCGTCGAGTCCGTTTCAGTTGACGATTGCCTTGGGCGAGGTGAAGCTTGCACGCGATGAAGAAGAAGCGGCTTGGGACTTGTGGAGGGAAGCTCTTGCCACACAGCCTCACAATCCGGACGCGCTGCGCGTGCTGATAAATGCGCTTCACCGCAACCGCCGCTGGGAGGAGAGTGAGAAGCTGATTCGCGAGTACCGCAAAAATGAAAAAGTGCCGACCTATATGGCGCTGGAACTCGCGTCAAGCCTTCAAGCGCAGATGAACTACGCAGGTGCGACGGAGGAGCTGCTTCTTTACACCAAGACGTCGCCGACCGCGTGGCAGATAGCGCAGAGCTATTTGAGCCGTTTCCCGGATGATTCGACAGTCGAACAGACGGTGATGCACACGCTTGACCAGGCTATCAAACGTGACCGCAAGGACCCGACGATATGGAGAATGTACGCGGGCTACACGATGAAGTCGGGGCATCTGGAGAAAGCGCTTGAAGCCACGATTACCGCGGATTCTCTATCTGATGCCGGAGGGGTCAGCGTATTGTCCACGGCGCAGCAGCTGATTGCCGAGGGCGAAATTGAACTTGCGCAGCGCGGATTTGAGAAAGTTTTGGCGTGGAAGCCTGCGGACCAGTTTGTCGAGCGGGCTGAACTGGGGCTTGCGCAATGTCTTGAGGCGAAAGGCAACTTCAGCGAGGCAAAGATTGCTTATGAACGGTTCATTGCCGGACGCTCGAAATCACCGGAGATAGAAGAGGCTCGATTCCGGATTGCGGAAATATTACTTGAGCACGAGAACAGGCCGCAGGAAGCTTTGGCGGAATACACGGGAATTTTCCAGCGCACCAAACCGCCGCTAAAACAGAAGGCGGGCATGCGAATTGGCGATGCACACGCGTACATGGGTGAATACGGTGCGGCGATTGACGCATGGAGCCGTTCGGTTTTCACTCAACGCGGTGAAATTACCGATGAGTCCGCACAGGTTCTTATGCGCATTGCCCGCGCAAATATTTGGCGTGACTCGACTGCCCTTGCCGAAGCGGCACTGGATTCAATACTAAAGGGCAGCACGCAGAACACAACATTTAACGATGCGATTCTGTATCAAGCGCTGCTGTCAGGCGGCGGTTTCCATGGCGCATTGCGCGCATTTGCCGACGCGGATTATGCGGAGTTCCGGCAGAATTACGAACTCTCCGCGCAAAAATACGGTGAGGCGGCCTCCGGTTTGAAATACGGACGCTTGGCGGAATGGAGTCGGTTGAAGGAAGCTGAATCTCTGCGCGAAGCAGGCAAGCCGAATGAGGCCATCGCAGCTTTGAATACATTCGTCGAAAGCCATTCCGAATCCGTTGATCTCCCGCGCGCAAAGTATCTGATTGCGGTCATCACGCTGGAGGACCTGCAGCAGGAAGACTTAGCCCTGAAATTGCTGCAGGAGTATCTTGTCGAATATCCCCGTTCACTCTACCTTGAGCAGGCCCGCCGCAAAGCGCGAGTGCTTGCCAACAAGGTATCCTAAAGCACCTTTAGCATAGAAAGAACCTTATCTGGCCGAAATACTTGAATGGATTTACCACCATCCGCAATGGGTGTTTTGGGCTGCGCTGCCGGCGCTGATGCTCCATCAGTTTGAGGAGTATGTCTTTCCCGGCGGATTTCTGCCGTGGTTCAACAAGGAAGTATTCAGAAGCGGGAGCGAAACCTCTCCGATATCGCCGAAATTCGCGCTGATACTGAATATCTTCGTCGGCTGGCCGGTGTTCGCTCTGGTTGGCTTTCTTGGGCTGGATCATACGTGGTACACGATGCCCGCGATGGGCATTCTGTTTGTGAATGCGTGGTTTCATATCGCGCTCTCCATTTCCTCCGCCCGCTATTCGCCGGGCACGTTTACAAGCATCATGGTGCTTCTGCCGCTCTCGCTTTACACGTTTTACTACTATGTTATGACGTGGGAAATCGGGTTCAGGCAGCTCTTCATAGCCGTCACCACCGGTCTCGTTTTGCATGTCTTGATGCTCACCATCCCGCGCGAGCTGATTCATGCGCGCGAAAAGCGTCAGGAACGGCAGCAGACTTCAGACAACAATTCTTAGAGTTACCGCGGCGGCATCCGCAGCGCTTGCCTCCTTCACATGACTTCTCGATGAAAAGACTCTCATTCCTACTCACGCTCATTCTCATTGCACTTCCCGCGTTTGCGCAGAAACTCCTGATTCCGATGGATCTTTCACAGACCGACCACTTGAAAGCCTATGGTGTCGCATATGACGCGCTTGAGAAGGGAATCAAGGTCGAGTGGCTTTTGAATTATCGCGGCGGCAGTTTCATGCTGGACACGTATGATGAAATCGCCAATGAATGCAGACTGCGCGGTGTCCGGGCGGAGGATGCCGGCAGCGCGGGCGACATCTATCTCGAAATCGAGAACAATAACATGGAAGTCGTGCTGCTGGAAAAGGCCACCAAAGTCGCCATTTACGCTCCGGATGAAGTGCGCGAAGGCCCGTGGGACGACGCGGTGAACCTCGCGCTTACCTATGCCGAGATTCCCTACGAGATTATTTATGACGCGGATGTCCTCGAAGGCAAGCTCTCGAAATACGAGTGGGTTCACTTGCATCATGAAGATTTCACGGGGCAATATGGCAAATTCTACTCGATGTACCGCAACGCCGATTGGTATCAGCGGCAGGTGCAACAGGAGGAGGCCTCGGCCAAGGCACTCGGCTTCACCAAAGTATCGGAAATGAAACTCGCCGTTGCGCGTACGCTGAAGGCCTACATGGGCCGCGGCGGATTTTTGTTCGCGATGTGCAGCGCGACGGACAGCTACGATATCGCTCTGGCTGCGCAGTCGACCGACATCTGTGCCAACGTGTTCGATGGCGACGGCATTGACCCGAATTTTGCCAGTAAGATGGAATACGGCAACGCGCTCGCGTTTCAGAATTATAATCTCATCACCGATCCGATGGTGTATGAATTCTCGTCAATTGATGTGAGTCCGACTTCGGGCATGCTCGCGCAGGGCGGCGAGGGAGATTATTTCACGTTATTTGATTTCTCGGCGAAGTTTGATCCAATTCCGACGATGCTCACGCAGTGCCACACGAATGTCGTGAAGGGTTTTCTGGGTCAAACCACGGCATTTCACAAGGAATATCTCAAGCCAAGCGTAACCATCTTGGCTCAGCGCGAAGGCACGGACGAAATCAAATATATTCACGGCAAATTCGGCGAAGGGTTCTGGACTTTCTATGGCGGCCATGACCCCGAAGACTACCGCCATCAGGTCGGCGACCCGCCCACTCAACTGGCATTACACAAGAATTCTCCCGGCTATCGCTTGATTCTGAATAACGTTCTCTTCCCGGCCGCGCGAAAAAAAGATTTGAAGACGTGAGAAGGATGTTGGTTTAGACTGGGCACAGTACGAACTCACTATAGTTGGAGCAAAATGTTCATCCTGCAAATCGAACACCCAGTTCACAGTTTCGAAGGATGGAAACGAGTTTTTGACAGCGACCCTGTCGGACGCAAGAAAATGGGTGTCCGCAGATACAGAATTCTGCGCGATGCATCAGTCCCCAATTTCGTAGTCATTGAATTGGAATTCGCCGAAAAACATGAAGCGGAGGCCCTGCTCGCGGCGCTTGGCGATGTTTGGCGCAAAGTGGAAGGTAAGTTAATAGAAGGCGCACGGCATCGCATCACCGAAGTAGTTGAAACCGTGGAATTAGGTGATTTACGATGAGACTTCTCTTCATATTCGCACCGTCGGCGATAGTCCTTGCGCAGTTAGGCGCCGTCGAAGTGCAAGTTCTGGATAAAAAGGAGAACACACCTGTACCCGGTGCTAATATTGAATTAGTTGGAAATGCGATTGGAAGAACTACTATGTGGGATAGCGAAGGTACCTGTCGCTTCGACAGTCTAACCCCCGGAGCTGACTCGCTCCGCATTTCTTCGATTGGTTATCACGGCCTCTCGATACCGATTCAAATCAAGCCAGACACGCTGACACATATTGAAGTGAAGCTGGCTGTTGGAGAACTGGAATTCCCCTCTTATCGGGCAAAGAAGTTACCGCGCAATTACCCAAAAAAGAATACGAAAATCTCTTATACACCTATCGGCGCCTCCAAATAGCCCAAAAGGATGTTCTCACTATGGCAACAAACGGTCAAAACAAGATCTTCTCTGCCATAGTCGAGTACGACGCCGAAAGCAAAATGTTCGTTGGCTCTGTGATTGGTACGTCAGGCGCACATACACAAGCTACCACACTTGACAAGCTTCGCGAAAATATATGAGAAGTGATTGAACTTTGTCTGGAAGACTCAGGTCAAGAAGTTGCCGATCCCGTTTGTTTATTGGTCTAATGCAAATTCATCTTGAATAATGTCATGCGATTCTTTAAATCGTTTGCTGTAACTCTTACGCTTATATACACCACCCTCGCCCTTGCCCAAACGGAGTTCAAAACCGTCTCACAATCGGACTTTTCACCCTTGATTGGCAAATGGTCGGGAACGTTGACCTATTTGGATTACGCTGATGATTCATCACGAGTACAGCTTGAAGTGCGAATGGACGTGACGGACTCAGACAGCGGATTCGTCACCAGAACGACCTTTGTCGAGCCGAATGGCGAGGAGATTGAAGACACCGGATTACTCGGGCCTTCACATGGCGGCAAGCGTGTGATGATGGACGGCAGAGCGTGGATGCTGTATGACAAAAAGTCAACTGCCAATGGAATGACGATTGTCTTTCAAGGGCCGGGACAGGATGACAACAAGAATGCTCAGCTCACGCACGTGCTGTTCATGTCCACACCCGGATTGCTGTCACAGGACTCGGTCGTGCTGACAAAGAAGGTGTTGTATGAGAATGCAGGTCTGGAGATTCAGCGCAATCAATTTCGCTTAGGGCGGGTGAAGGAATAGTATGCAGCATCTGTGGGATTCAGTTGATACCTATCTCAATAATCTCTTCATCGAGCACGACCCTGTGCTTGACTGGGTGATAAGAGAGCAGGAGACTCGCGGTCTGCCCGCAATTCAAATCTCGTCGCTCGAAGGCAAGCTGCTGCAAATTATCGCCAGCGCCATGAAGGCCAAAAAAGTGCTGGAAATCGGCACGCTCGGCGGTTACAGTGCGATTCTGCTTGCGCGCGCGCTTCCGCACGACGGCAAGCTGATTACATTGGAAATCGACGAGGTCCACGCAAACGTCGCCACCAAGGCCTTCACGCAGTCCGGGTTGGCAGACAAAATTGAATTGCGTCTGGGTGCGGCGCTGGAAACTCTTCCGGTACTAAAAAGCGAAGGCCATGTCTTTGATTTCATCTTCATTGATGCAGACAAGGAAAACAACGCGCATTATGTGAAACACGCGCTGGAAATGTCGCATCCGGGCACGCTGATTATCGTGGACAATGTGATTCGCGATGGTGACGTCATCAATCATGACAGCAACTCTCCGATGACACAGGGAGTGCGGCGGATGAACGACTATGTCAAGAACGAGCCGCGGCTCTCAGTAACCGCAATTCAGACCGTCGGTTCAAAAGGCTACGACGGTATGTCGTTTATGTTAGTGAAGGGATAGCGCGTGGAGTTCCGGCGCATCATGGCGATGCAGATAACTGATTCGGAAGGCTATACGACTTATCGCAAGCACATGATGCCGCTTTTGGAGGAGTACGGCGGGAGATTCGACTATGATTTCAAAGTTAGTGAAGTGCTGAAAAAATGCTGCGATGTGGAAATCAATCGCGTGTTCATGATTGTGTTTCCATCGAAGCAACATTCCATAGAGTTTTTTGCCGACCCGCGCTACCAACAAGTTCGGAAACAATATTTTGAAAGCTCCGTGGGAAGTGTAACACAAATCGCGGAATACGAAGGTGAATAGAATGACCTATCATCGGTGAACCGGTAACAGGTTCGGCGGAGCCGGACCACAACCGCACAGCGCACCGGTGTAGGAGCAGGCTTACTTGTTCGTGCGCTGGAGCGTTGCGCACAACAAGGAGGCAAGTTTGAGTACGAATTGGAAGGAAGCGCTCGAACGAATTGCGAGCGAGGTGGTTGCCGCACATGCGGCGGAAGTGGACAGCTATGGCAAGTTCCCGCATGAGGCAGTCAACGCATTGGCCGACGCGGGATTGCTCGGTGCGGTGAGCGCAAAAGAAGTCGGTGGCCTCGCGTTGGGGCCGCGGGGGGCAAGCACAATCGTACGCCGTGTTTCGCGGGAATGCGGCTCAACCGGCATGGTGGTGTGCATGCACTTCTGCGGAGCCGCCGTTCTCGAAGCGCACGGCGACACAGAAACTCGCAGGGCAGCTGCATCGGGAAAACATCTCTCGACGCTCGCCTTTAGCGAAGCCGGCTCGCGCAGCCATTTCTGGGCGCCCGTCAGCACGGCGGAGCCCAATTCCAGCGGCGTCGTCTTAAATGCCAAGAAGAGTTGGATAACCTCGGCCTCGAAAGCCACTGCCTATGTGTGGTCTTCGAGGCCGCTTGCTGCAGAGGGGTTAAGCACGATTTGGCTTGTACCCGCCAACGCAAACGGACTCAAAGTGCAGGGCCCATTCAACGGTCTCGGTCTGCGCGGCAACGACTCCTCGCCGGCCATTGCCGAAGGCGTGCATGTTCCGCATAGCGCCATGCTCGGTGAAGATGGCAAAGGCTTCGACATCATGATGGGCGTTGTGCTGCCCTTGTTCAATGTGCTGAATGCAAGCTGCTCGATAGGTCTGATGGAAGGAGCCATTGCGCGTGTTTCGAAACATGCCGGAACGAAATATGAGTATTCAGGAATTGCGCTGGCCGAGTTGCCGACCATTCGCAGTTACGTTGCCCGCATGCAAATCAAGGCGGACATGGCCGCCGCTTTGCTTGACGACACGCTGAACGCAATTGAGTCCAATCGTCCGGACACGATGCTGCGAGTGCTTGAATGCAAAGCGGCAGCCGGAGAAACCGCGACGGAAGTGCTCGATATCGCCATGCGTGTCTGCGGCGGCATTGCGTTTCGCAAGGACGTTGGAGTGGAACGCTATTTTCGCGACACCCGCGCGGCAGGTGTCATGGCGCCGACCACGGATGTCCTGTATGACTTTATCGGCAAGGCCGTCACAGGTCTGCCGCTATTCTAAGGAGAGAGAATTGAGCACTTTGTTGATGGGCGCGGTGGCCTATGACCCGAAAGTCGTGACGATTTGGAACGGCTTCAAAGAATATTTTATCCGCAATGGCCTGGACTTCGACTACGTATTGTTCAGCAACTATGAACGGCAGGTGCAGGCGCACTTTGACGGTCTGATTCATATCGCGTGGAACTCCCCGTTGGCGTGGATTCAGACTGAACAGATTGCCAAGGCAACCGGCCGCCATGCTGTCGCGGTAATGATGCGCGATACGGACTGTGATTTGACATCCGTGATTGTTGTCAAGAAGGACGCCGAGATACACACTGTCACCGATTTACGCGGCCATCGAATTGCAGTCGGTGCAAAAGACTCTCCGCAAGCCACGCTGATACCTTTGAATGTACTGGCAGAATCAGGTTTGGAACCGGAGATAGACTTTGCCGTTCTGCAATTTGACGTTTTGGTAGGATTGCATGGAGACCACATCGGCGGCGAGCGTGACGCAGCCCGTGCATTGGAAAGCGGCATGGCGGACGCGGCGTGTGTCCTCGAGGCCAACTACCGGCTATTCGAAGAGGATGGCACATTTGGCAAGGGAGACACGCGTGTCCTCGTCCGAACTCCGCAGTTTGATCACTGTAATTTCACGGTTCTCGATGGTGCCCCGACCAAAGAGGTTGGAAAATTCTGCGAGTTGCTTCAGGACATGCGCTACGACGATCCTGAACTTAAGCCTCTGCTTGACATGGAAGGCCTGAAACAATGGAAAGTCGGCCGAATCAAGGGCTACAGAGCGCTTGAGAATGCCATTGACCGCTTCGGCACGATTGAAGAATTTGTGCAAAGCGCGGGAGCGCGATGTCGCTGACGCACGTGGAACGATAGTCCGAAATAGCCCGTTGCCCTTGTGCGACGGGCTATTTCATGCCTGAGCTCAATCTCCGAAAAGTCAACATTTTAGCGAATTCAGTTGAATAGACCCGCCAATGGTGTGTTCGTCACGGAAAACGCTCATTTTTCACCGTCATGCGAGGCATTCATCCTCTCGACCGTGTGCACTTTATTGCCTCCTTGCAAGCATTGCGCAACGCTCAAAAAAGACCTTTTCATCCGAAACAAATGATTCATTTGACAACTCTCAACTTATGAAACCGCTGGAGAGGCGAGGTATGCACGATTTGCTCCTCGACACATACGTAAGTCGAGTATTGTGGGGAAGAACTATTTGAAGTGGGTCAAAACTTTACTTGCCTCACCGCGAAAAAATGCTTATACTTTGACCCACACGTTTAACTAACATCTGAGCGCACTAAAGCAAATGCAACACAACGGCCTGGGGAATGGCAAACCGCAACTTAATGGTAATGGTCATGGACACAGCAACGGCAAGTTCTCGAAAAACAATATCGAGGGATTGACGCCGACGCGCGAAAATTATTTGCGCACACTTTACCAATTGTCACGCGGAACGGATGGTGTCAGGTTAACGGATCTTGCTCGCACAGAAGGCGTCAGACTCCCCACTGCACGCCACGCTGTGAACTGTCTACGTGATCTGGGGTTAGCCATGCAGGAAAATTACGGGAAGATCCAATTGACGCCTGACGGGGAACGAATTGGACGACAGATTTGTGATCGGTTTGATTTGACACGCAAGTTCCTCATTGAAGTGTTGGGTGTGAATGCCGAGGCTGCCGAACGCGAAGCCTCAGTCATGGAGCATCACCTCGAAGAAAACACTCTGGAACGCCTTGCCGCCTTCGTGAAGCATGTGACCAACTGCTCCGGCGGACAGTATGCCTCGCCCGATTGCCTTGTGAATCTGCGCGCCACCATGGAAGAAGCGGCGCAAGTTCCGGCGTAATCAATCAAATTCGGTTGTCGAGAATGAACGGAGAGGATGGCCTCTCCGTTTTCTCATTTAGTTTCACTCGGAGCACGCGATGAAACGACTCTCTATCATTCTATCACTGCTGATTATCGGTGCGGGCTTTCGGTTGTTCGTACTGGAATTGCGCCCCGAAGGTGCGCTCCTGCGCGCACCCGACGAACCCGAGTATCTCGAAATCGGGCAGAATATCTGGTTGGGTAACGGGTTTTCATTTGATGGAGAACCAACCGCTTATCGAGACATGTTGTTGCCGTACACCGTCGCGGGAGTAATGACGGTCAGCGGAGGTGATTTCAAGCCGATATTTTACCTTCAGTTGTTGCTGAGTTTGATTACGGGAGTCTTTCTCTATCTTGTTGCTGCCAAACGATTCACGGAAACCACAGCGTATGGTGTATTAACGGTTTGGATGCTTTACCCGGCGGCAGCGGTCTTCAGCTCGCTGCTGTTGACAGAAACGTTGTTTGTGTTTTTCTGGGTTTTGGCAATCTGGTTGCACGACAGGCTTGATGACAATGGTTATGCTGTGCGCGATGCGTTGATTCTTGGCATAGTCCTGGGATTGTTGTGTTTGACTCGCGCCGCCGGTGCAATTCTGCTCGCAACTGTCTTCATCTATGTCTTTCTGGTTCGATATGAAACGTCTTTCGCCGTTCGAGCCAAAGCCGTCTCATTCGTTTTAATCGGTGCGCTTGTCGTCATGCTGCCGTGGATGATTCGCAACCAAATAGTGATGGAACGATTCTCGCTGAACACTAACGGCGGAATCAATCTCCTGATTGGCAACAATCCCTACATGAACGGCGGTTATCTCTTTGACGAACGAGTTGAAGGAATCATTCCCCGGGAAGCACGCACCGAAGCTCAGCGCGACGTTGCCGCCGCACACGCCGCCAAGGAGTTCGTGCAGGGACACTGGCGCGACACCTTTGGCATGTGGGCAACTAAGTTTGCTTACCTTTGGTCAACAGACATGGCGATGCTCGCGCACTTCGCTCCCGTACGCGGCTCCGAATCATTGGCGGAGACTCTGCGCGAGCAGCCGCTCGGTGCGCTAATCTTGATGGCCATACCGTTTGCGATTCTCGTCCTCCTCGGCCTGTGCGGATTCTATCTCGTGCAAAAGTTCCCTGCCAGAGGATTCTTTATTCTCCAACTCTCATTTGCCGCGCTTGCCGCATTTATCAGTTACGGTCTGCCGCGTTATCACTTCCCGCTTATGCCCGCAGTCATTCTTGGCGCCGCCGCCTACTATGAGAATCAGCCGTGGGACAAGGCTCCTCAATGGCGCAGGCTCATGCTCCTGCTCGCTATCGGATTGTTCATGGGGGTATGGGCCTACGAGACCGTGAAAATCATCGGATTGATGTAGAACTTCCCAGTTTCACCGACTGTCACTGCGAAAATATTTTCGTACCAAGAGCAGCGCACAAAATTGTTTATAAAGAAGTTAAATGCTGTGCAAAGCTATCTTTGTGACTTTGTAACATAGGTCTTGACAAACGGACGAGGGGGCATATATTATATTGTTGTTACCCTTCGCGCACGACGCCGGAAGTAACAATTTGAGGAGCAAGAGCATGAAGAACACATTTTGGGTCTTGATGTTGACGGGGATTCTTGCCGCGCAAGTCTCGGCGCAAACGGAAGCGAGTA